>NZ_ATCO01000244.1:0-10405 GCF_000422025.1 Geobacillus sp. WSUCF1
CCTCCGTCACGCCAAGGCGTAACGGAAGACCGAACAACCACCCGCTTCACAGACCCATACATGGGTCTGAAAGCGGCGTTGTTCGGTCGCCCGACAGTCGATCAAATGCTCGGTAAAAGCTACAAATGTTAAAGCTTCAAATTGCATCTATATAAATTCCTTCGCTCGGAAATCAGCCTCTTTCGATGAACAAGCGTCCCGACTGAGCTCCGGGACGCTTCATTTCCCTGCTACGCCTCCAAAACAGACGCTGGCCGCTTCTCGCTTTGTGCGGATGGAGCAAAATCGTACTTCTTTTCCACATAGACTTGATGCCAAACCATAAACGCCAAGACCGTCCACAGCTTGCGGCTATGGTCCGCCTTGTGGCGGGCATGTTCATCCAGCAGCCGATAGAGCACGTCCTTATGGAACAGATGATCGGTTTCGCTTTCGTTGATGAGCTGTCTCGCCCAGTCATACATTTCGTTTTTCAGCCAGTGGCGAATCGGCACGGGAAACCCTAATTTTTTCCGGTTTAACACATGATCCGGTACGATGCCCTCAGCCGCTTTGCGCAAAATATATTTCGTCGTGCCGTTGGCTGTTTTCATGTTAGGGGCGATTTGCCTAGCAACCTCAAATACCTTTTTGTCTAAAAAGGGAACGCGCAGCTCAAGCGAATGGGCCATCGTCATTTTGTCCGCTTTGACTAAAATATCGCCCCTTAGCCATGTATGAATATCAATATACTGCATCCGGTTGACGGGTGGGTCATGAAGCGTTTCGCGGTAAAAAGGAGCCGTCACCGCCGTATATTCGCGCCCCTCTTGGTACGTGTTGAGCAACGCCGCTTTTTCCTTTTCGCTATAGATTTTCGCATTGCCGACATACCGTTCTTCAAGCGGCGTCGTTCCGCGCTCCAAAAAGCTTTTTCCTTTCATTCCGTCCGGAAGCATCTTCGCGATCACCCGCAACACCGCTTTTACGATGTTTGGCATGCGCGCAAACAGCCGCAACGACTCTGGTTCGCGGTAAATGTTGTAGCCGCCAAACAGCTCGTCCGCCCCCTCGCCGGAAAGCACAACCGTGACGTGCTTTCTCGCCTCACGAGCGACAAAATACAGCGGCACAGCCGCAGGATCGGCAAGCGGATCGTCCATATGCCACATAATTTTCGGCAACTCTTCCATATACTCCTGCGGTGAGATGACATAGCTAATGTTGTCTACCCCAAGCTTCTCTGCGGTTTCTTTTGCGACATCGATTTCGCTGAACCCTTCCCGCTCAAACCCGACGGAAAATGTCTTCAGGTGCGGATGGAATTGTTTCGCGATGGCGACGATGAACGATGAATCAATACCTCCCGACAAAAACGCACCGACCGGCACATCGCTGCGCATATGGACGTTGACCGAATCAAACAGCGCATCGCGGATTTTCTTGACAAGCTCCTCTTCCGATTGGCGAATGGGCTCGAAGGATGCCTTCCAATAACGATGAATGGTGAGCGGTTTTCCGACTTGTTTCTTGAGATAATGCCCCGGCTCCAGCTTGCAAATGCCGGCCGACATCGTCAGCGGCTCAGGGACATATTGGAACGTTAAATAATGCTGCAGGGAATCGCCGTTTAGCGACTCCTGTTCCAGAGCGAGCAAGATGCTTTTCTTTTCCGAAGCGAAAAACGTGCGATCTCCTTGCTCCGCATAAAAAAAACGGCTTAATGCCGAACGGATCGCGCGCCGCAAACACCGTTTTCTCTTGCTTGTCCCAAATGACAAACGCAAACATCCCGCGCAGCTTTTCGACCGCTTTTTCTTTTTCGGCGCTGTAAAGGGCAACAATCACCTCAGTATCCGAATGCGTCGCAAACGAATATCCTTTCGCCGAAAGCTCCTCCCGCAATTCAAGATAGTTGTAAATTTCCCCGTTAAAAATGATCCAATAGCGGTCGTTTTCATAAGACAGCGGCTGATGCCCCGCCTCCAGATCGATGATGCTCAGCCGCCGAAAGCCAAAACTCACGTATTCATCAAAAAAATACCCCTCATCGTCGGGGCCGCGATGCGTAATCAGGCGGTTCATCTCCATCAACGTTGTTTTCCATGTTTGCTCAATCGCTCTCGGGCGATCATGAATACAGCCAATAAAACCGCACATGGCGATGATTGTCCCTCCACTTTGCTAAGAAGAATCCAAAAACAACACCAAAAACCTTTTTGTTTGAAACTAAAATGATTTATACAAAGACACTTTCATTCTATCGTACACAACATCAAGTTTCAAAAACAATCTGTTTCCATTTTTTCAGGAAAACTGCCGGCAAGATGTTCAGTTCCTCATAATATTAACGATAAAGTATGGAGAAAGTGTGAATTTCACCATTTTTGCACATCGATCTGTTACGATAAAAACACACACGTGTTACAAAGGAGTTGAGAATGGCTTGTTAGCGCTTATCCTTTTTTTGACTTTTCTCATCGTTTCCCTTTGTTTTGTTCTCTTGAGAAGACCTCTGAACGGGAGGATGGATCAACTGTCGCTCGGATTGTATATTTCCTGTTTCTTGCTATTGGCCGCCTCATTATCCTATTATGCAAGTTCGGCCCAGACAGGCGATGCCATCAAAGCCTTCATACAGAACAGAAACAGCAGAGAAACCAATCCGTCCCCCAGCAATCAAGCAAAGGAGGCGAATCGATCAGCTGCCTCTTCAAAGAAACAAGCGCTAAGGACATCCGTCCTGATTGACGCCCCTCTTTTGTCTCAGCTTCCGGAACTGCCGAGGGGATGCGAAGTAACCAGCTTGGCCATGCTCTTGAATCATGCCGGCATTCGCGTCGATAAGATGACGTTGGCGAAACAAATCAAGAAAAACCCTACTCCGTATCAAGTGCGGAATGGCCAAGTGTTTTACGGCCACCCAAATGAAGGGTTTGTCGGCGATATGTATACGTTATCGAAGCCTGGATACGGCGTGTACCATAAGCCGATCAAGCAGTTGGCTGAGCGGTACTTGCCGAACCAAATCATCGACTTAACAGGGCAATCGTTTGAGAACATCTATACATACTTGGCCAAAGGCGCACCGGTTTGGGTGATCACCAACACCACCTTTCGTCCTCTTCCTCCCTCTGCCTTTCGGGAATGGCAAACCCCGCAAGGCCCGATCAAAATCACGTACCGGGAACACGCGGTGCTCATTACGGGATATGATGAGCAGTATATTTATTTCAATGATCCATTGACCGCTGTCAAAAACCAAAAAGCGCCGAAACAAGACTTTATCGACGCTTGGGTTCAAATGGGACGGCAGGCGATTACCTACCACCGTTAGACATCGGTGAATCCGAATCGCTTGCCTTTTTTGAATTTACCGCAACCGTGCCGGGAACGTATTGGTATCATTCCCATCAAAAAAGCGCCGAGCAAGTGGACAAAGGACTGTACGGAACATTAATCGTAGAACCGAAAAATGAAGAAAAAGTCGATCGAGATTACACGCTTGTATTCGATGAATGAAAAGTGCCCCGTCATCACTTCGGGGCACCTTCCGTATGTTATTTCACATCATATCCTTGCTCTTCAATCGCTTCTTTCAGTTTTTCTACGCTGACCTTTGTTTCATCATACTCCACATCGACAGTTCCTTCTTGCAAATGCACTTCTACACGGCTGACGCCATCCAACGCTTGAAGGGCATTGGTCACCGCCGCTTTGCAATGTCCGCATGTCATTCCTTGTACTTGTAATGTAATGGTCATCGTCCATTCCTCCTTGAATGTTTATAGTTTCACGCGTTTCAAACGAAGCGCGTTGGCGACAACCGACACAGAACTGAATGCCATCGCCGCTCCAGCGATCCATGGCTCCAATAATCCGAAAGCGGCGACCGGAATGCCAATCGTATTATAAAACAACGCCCAGAACAGATTTTGCCGAATGTTTTTCATCGTTTGGCGGCTCAACTCAATGGCTTTCGGGATATGGCGTAAATCGCCGCCGACCAAGGTCACGTCCGCGGTCTCGATGGCGACATCAGCTCCTGTGCCAATCGCCATCCCAATATCCGCTTTGGCCAGAGCTGGAGCGTCGTTAATCCCATCGCCGACCATCGCCACACGTTTTCCTTGCTTTTGCAATTCCTCGACGATGTTCGCTTTGTTTTCCGGGAGCACCTCGGCGTACACATGCTCAATGCCGACTTCATTGGCGATCGCTTCCGCTGTCCGTTGATTGTCCCCTGTTGCCATATAGACATCGATGCCCATTTGTTTTAATGTTTGAATCGCTTCTTTCGAGCTTTCTTTCACCGTATCCGCGACCGCAATGATGCCGGCAAGCTGTCCATCGATGGCAACGAGCATCACTGTTTTCCCTTGTTTTTCAAGCTCTACCATTTTATCTTCATGCACAGAAATCGCTACAGAGCGTTCCTTCATCAATTTTCGCGTCCCAATAAGGATGCTTTTTCCGTCAATGACAGCTTCAATTCCGTGGCCGGTAATGGCGGAGAAGTGCTCCAATGGCTTCAGCGAAATCGCTTGTTTCTTCCCGTATTCAACAATCGCATGAGCCAGCGGATGCTCCGAAGCGCTCTCGGCGGAAACCGCATAATCGAGCATGTCCTCGCGGAAGGCCAGCACATCGGTGACTTCCGGTTTTCCTTTTGTCACGGTTCCTGTTTTATCGAGTAATACGGCATTGATTTGATGCGTTCTCTCTAGGTACTCACCTCCTTTAAAGAGAATTCCCTGTTCTGCCCCTTTGCCGGTGCCGACCATAATCGATGTCGGTGTGGCCAAACCGAGCGCACAAGGGCACGCGATGACAAGAACGGCGATGGCCGCCTCAAGCGCTTTCGCCAAATCACCCGGCGCAGCAAAGAAGTACCAGATCATAAATGCAACAACCGCAATTCCGACAACAATTGGTACGAAAATACCCGAAATGACATCCGCCATCCGCTGAATCGGAGCTTTCGAACCTTGTGCCTCTTCGACGATTTTAATGATATTGGCAAGTGCTGTATCTTTTCCTACTTTTTCTGCTCGAATGGTCAGCACCCCATTTGTATTCATGGTCGCTCCGATCACATAGTCGCCTTCCTTCTTATCAACCGGAATCGATTCACCGGTAATCATCGATTCGTCTACGGAAGAGGCGCCGGAGATGACTGTACCGTCCACCGGGATTTTTTCTCCTGGCTTGACAAGGATCGTATCGCCGATCACCACTTCCTCGAGCGGAACTTTCATTTCTTCCCCATTACGGATGACAGTAGCTTCCTTTGCCTGCAGGCTGACTAGCTTCGAGATCGCTTCGGTTGTTCGCCCTTTCGCAAGAGCCTCAACGTATTTTCCGACAAGCACAAGCGTAATCAAGACGGCGCTTGTTTCAAAATACAACCTTGGCATATATTGAGGATTCCCAAGCGTTCGCAACGCTTCATACAAGCTGTAAACGTACGCGGCCGATGTTCCAAGCGCTACTAGGACGTCCATGTTCGCGCTCTTGTTTCGCAACGCCCGGTACGCCCCGACATAGAAAGGACCGCCGATGTAGAACTGAACCGGTGTAGCGAAAAGAAGCTGGAACCACGGATTCATCAAGAGCTGCGGCATCGGCAAGCCCATATCAAACGGCATATGAGCCAGCATCGTATAAAGCAGCGGCAACGATAAGATGATAGAAATGGCAAGTTGCCGTTGTTTTTGTTTCAACCGCTCTTCTTTCCGGCCAGCATCGTCTTGTTCTTCGTTTCGAATTTGCCCCTTATACCCAAGCTTTTTGATTTTCTCTAAAATGTCTTCGACAGATGTAACACCCTCCTTGTATTCGACCACCGCGCTGTTTGTCGCCAAGTTGACAGCAGCGCTTGTCACACCTTCCATCCGATTTAACCCTTTTTCAATCCGCGTCGCACAGGCCGCACATGTCATTCCTTCAATATCAAGCGTCACTTTTTCCGTCGCAACGCCATACCCCAAATTCTCAATTTTCGTTTCGATATCGGCGATCGTTTGCTTCGATGGATCGTATTGAATCGTGGCTTTTTCCATGGCCAAATTGACATGGGCTTTGACGCCTTCCATCTTATTCAATACTTTCTCAATCCGATTGGCGCACGCGGCGCATGTCATGCCGGTCACCTTCAGCGTCACGGTTTTCGGCTCCCCCATTTCCCGTTTCCCCCCTTACTTCGAAAATTGTTTCATCACATCCATCAATTCGCGAATCGATTCGTCTCCGCTCCCTTCACGGATCGCTTTCGCCACGCAATGGCTCACGTGGCGTTCAAGCAGCTGCAGCCCGACTTGGTTCAACGCCGCTCTGATCGCAGAAATTTGCACTAAAATATCGATGCAATACCGATTGTCCTCCACCATTTTTTGCACCCCGCGCACTTGCCCTTCAATGCGCTTCAAGCGCTTGATGATGCGTTCGATTTCCTGTTCCGTTCGTGGAACCATTTTTTTATCCACATGATGATCTTCATAATGGTTCATCAAACATCACCTCTTTTCATTACATTATACCGGTAATGGGTATAAAACGCAACATAAGCTCCTTAATACAAATCATGCCCACCATCATCAAGCCAATTGTTCAGCTGACTCGGACTCATTGCCTACCGAAAGAAAAAGCGAACGGTGCTCACCGTCCGCTTTGGGCAATCCATTGAACAAACCGTTCGATCACCTGATCCAACAATTGGATCGTTGCTGCGTCCGTCAATTGCCCCGATTCATCGAACTTTTGGTTCACAAAATTAATCAATACCTCGTTCCCGGCAGGCGGCAACACTTTCGCAGCCAGCCCCGGGCTTTGCAAGATTTGGCGCAAATGAAGCTGGGCACGGATCGTTCCCATCATCCCTGTCGATACTCCGACAATCATCACGGGTTTATTGACCAACACTTTGTCCACACGCGACAGCCAATCTAGCGCGTTTTTCAGCACGCCGGGAACGGACCAATTGTACTCCGGTGTCACGATCAAAACCCCGTCCGCATCCGCCACTTGCCGCTTGAATGCCGCCACGACTTCGGGCGGATCGAGTTCATCGTCTTGATTGTAATGCGGCAGAGCGCCGATATCGGCAATGTCCAATTGGAATTTGTCTTTGTACCGTTCTCGCATAAACTCCGCTAATTTCCGGTTATATGAGTCTTTTCGCAAGCTTCCGACAAGAGCCACAATGTTCATCATTTTCGTCCTCCTTCAAATGGGGTTGATGGTCAATTTCCCCCGCAGCGCAAGGCGAGCGCGCATTCCCTTACTATTTTGCCATTCGATTCCATCAGCTGCCTTTTGCTTCAAATTCCCCTTGCGGTCATTCCCATTATAACTCTTCCCCGTTCGTCGCGATGACGTTTTGATACCAATCAAACGACTTTTTCTTTCTCCGCTCGAGCGTGCCGCTGCCGTCATCGTGTTTATCGACGTAAATCAACCCGTACCGTTTTGAAAACTCGCCGGTCGAGGCGCTCACGAGGTCAATGCAGCCCCATACGAGATAGCCAATCAATTCGACGCCATCGGCGATCGCTTCACGCGCTGCTTCGATATGACGGCGCAAATAGTCAATGCGGTAATCGTCGTGAATCGAGCCGTCTTCTTCCACTTTGTCATGCGCCCCAAGCCCGTTTTCCACAATAAAAAGCGGTACGCGATACCGATCGTACAACCGGTTTAAAATGATGCGCAGCCCTATAGGGTCGATCTCCCAGCCCCAGTCGCTCGCTTTAAGGAACGGGTTTTTCACCCCATCAAATACGCTGCCGGGGATGAGCTCATCATCCATCTTGTCTTTTTTCTGGGTGACGGACATATAGTAGCTTAAACCGATATAGTCGACCGTATGCTTCTTGATCAGTTCCAAATCCCCGTCGCGAATATCGAGTTTCACCCCGCGCTCGTCGAACACGCGTTTCATAAAGGATGGATACTCGCCGCGCACTTGCACGTCGGCGCAAAAGAAATTCAACAGCCGCTCCTCTTCAAGTGCATGCATGACGTTTTCTGGATTGCAGTCGTACGGGTACACGGGGGCGGCGAGAATCATGCAGCCGATTTTTGCGTCCGGAATGATCTCGCGGCACGCCTTCACCGCCAGGCTGCTGGCGACAAATTGATGATGGAACGCTTGAAACAACTCTTGATATTTCGTCTCTTCGCTTTCCGGCACAAATCCCATGCTCATGAGCGGAAAATGGAGCGCACCGTTTATTTCGTTAAACGTCAGCCAATATTTCACTTTATCTTTATAACGCTGGAAAATCACCTTGGCGTAACGTTCAAACAACGTTACCAGTTCGCGGCTCCTCCAGCCACCGTATTCTTTGGCCAAATGGAGCGGCATTTCATAATGGGAAATCGTCACCACCGGCTCAATCCCGTATTTATGTAACTCATCGAACACCCGATCATAGAAGGCAAGCCCTTCTTCATTTGGCTCAAGCTCGGTGCCGTTCGGGAAGATGCGCGTCCAGGCGATCGATAGGCGGAACGCTTTAAATCCCATCTCAGCAAACAGGGCTATATCCTCTTTATACCGATGGTAAAAGTCGATCGCTTCATGGTTCGGGTATGTATACTTCTCTTTATCAATGGCAAACTTTAGTCCTTTCTCTTTCAGCAGCTGCTGTCGTATTTTCCCTCCCGGAAGCACATCGGCAATGCTTACCCCTTTGTTTCCTTCGCCAAATCCTCCTTCGATCTGGTTGGCCGCCGTCGCTCCTCCCCATAAAAAGTTGGTGGGAAACGCCTCGTTCGTTGTAACCACTAGTCAGTCCCTCCTGTGCAAGTATGCCTCCCCACTAGCTTACCACAAACGCCGCTCCGCCTACACCGACGAATGCTTCGTTCCGCTGTTTCTTCTCCCCCATAAAAAACCATCCTTACAACGGGTGGTTGACATCGGAAGAAACACGAATCGTTTGCCTTTTCGTCAACTCCACATCGACCGTTAACAGCTCTTTTTTCTCCCAACTGACGAAACGGTCTTCCCATAACACGTGGCAAGAGTGAGCATTCATTTCAAGCACGATTTCCCTCGCCCCATCACAGGCAAAAATGACGCAATCCCCGATGTGGAACATAACGATCACCCTAGCCGAAAGACGATCCCGTGACCGCCTCTCGGATACTCCCAACGAATATTTTCATACGGACAGCCGATGCGGCAGCTGCCGCATTCATGGCAGCCTTCATAACCGACATGCATCCGCGTTCCCTCCCATTTATACACCGCCGCCGGGCAGAAAATCGTGCAAATTTTATCCGGGCATTTCGTCAGGCAAATGTCGTGGTCAAGGACGTGAAGGTGGGACTTCGTATCGGCATTAAAGCGGATTAAATATTGTTTTTCCTCAATCGTTGGCAAATGACTCATTATTTCATCACCTCCCCATACCTTGAACACATCACGCGCCAATTTGAGTTTTTCTTTCACCGAGCCAAGATCGCGCCAAATCTTTTTCTGTTTTTCCCATTTCGATGTCCCATCGACCGTAAACATGTGGCTGGCCGCCCGGTTGAGCAGCGGAATGTAGCGTTCAAAATATTGCGGGAACGCATCAAAATGACGGGTTGCATCTTTATACTTCTTCAAGTCTTGGACAATAAAGCTCTCCATCAGTTTCAGTCGATAATGGTCAAGCATGCTCTCCGAGAAATCGTTGTACGTTTTTGCCATAATGATCGTTTCGGCTGCCAGGCGTCCGGAAGTCATCGCCATGTTCGATCCTTCGCGGTGAATGGCATTGACGAGCTGAGCGGCATCCCCAACGACAAGCACACCGTCCCCGACCACTTTCGGCATCGAGTGGTAGCCGCCTTCCGGGATCAAATGCGCCAAGTACTCGACCGGCTCGCTCCCTTGGAGATACGGCCGGATCATCGGATGGTTTTTGACATATTCGAGCAGCTCGTACGGTTTGATTTTATGTTTGATCAGCCCGGAAAGCAGCGTGCCGACGCCGATGCTTAAGGTGTCTTTATTGGTGTATAAAAATCCGGTTCCTAATATGCCTTTTGTTGCATCGCCGAGCAGCTCGATCGTGCATCCTTGCTCCGGATCAAGGTTGAAACGTTCTTCGATCACTTTTTTATCGAGCTTGACAATGTCCATCACTGCGAGCGCGACTTCATCCGGCCGCCATTCACGGTGAAACCCGAGCTGTTTCGCCAAAAGCGAGTTCACGCCGTCCGCCAGCACGACGACATCGGCATACACCTCGCCGTCCGGGCGGTCGGTGCGGACACCGACGACGCGGCCTTTTTCAACGATGCATTCGAGTGCCACCGTTTCACAAACGAGCAACGCCCCTTGTTCGACTGCTTTCTCGGCAAACCATTGGTCAAACTTCGCCCGCAAAACGGTAAAGTTGTTGTACGGCTCGCAAATGATCCTCGAATGCCA
>NZ_ATCO01000245.1:0-4055 GCF_000422025.1 Geobacillus sp. WSUCF1
TGCGCGAAATAGGATGAAGAAAAAAGCCGCCGAACAATCGGCAGCCTTTACCATCCTTTTCGTTTGCGCAACGACACAATTTGTGCGGTATGATGTTTCCCATGCCATGCATACAGCGCGGTCAATACGTACAGCGGCATCGGCCGCAACGCTCCTTCCGGTTGGATGAGGCGATGAAAATCGGCTTCTGTCATCGACTCGAGCAGCGTCGTCCACCGTGCATGCAGTCCGTCAAGCAATAAAAGCGACGGTTCAATGGGCAGCGAGCAAGCATCGGCCGTTTTCGCCCATTCGCTTTCCGCAAACGGCTTCACCGTTGGGCCGTCTTCCGTCACTCCCCATTTCGTGCGCAAAAACGCATTCATGCTTGCATCAGCCAAATGATGGACGACTTGGGCCACCGTCCAGCCGCCGTCGCGATACGGCGTGTTCAGCTGCTCATCGTTCAAGCCGGAAACAGCGGTTCTTAAGTCGTTCGGCAGTCCGCGGATGGCAGCAATCCACTTTTGCACCTCCTCAGCCTCAAAACGCTCCGGCTCTTGAAACGTTCCGATCGGGTAGCGAATCGGATCGACCGTCGCCATGTTGATCATCTCCCTTCCGTATTCATTCATTCCACACAGAAAGGCAAATTCCTTCTTATTCTTTCCAGATGTATACGCGCGCCTCGTACGGCTTCAGCTTAAAACGCGTCGCATTTTTATGCGGACGGACCGGGTAGTTCGAGAGCGCCAAATCGCTTGACTGAAGGCGGAAGCCGTCATAGCGGTAAAGTGAAGGACGATCAGATACGTTGACCATGATAAGCGCCCGATCGCGGCCAAGCGTTCTTGTGTACGCGTAAATGGATGGGTGGTTTTCCAAAAGCAGATCGTACGTTCCGTAAACAAACAGCTCGTTCGCTTTCCGAAGCTGAATCATTTGTCGATAAAACGACCATACCGAGTTCGGGTCGCGCCGCTCGGCCTCGACATTGATCGTACGATAGTTTTCGTTCACCTTGATCCATGGCGTACCTGTCGTGAATCCAGCGTTTGGGGCACCAGACCATTGCATCGGGGTGCGCGAGTTGTCGCGCCCGGTTTGCCAAATGATCTTCATCACTTCCTCATGCGTCCGGCCGTTCGCCCGTTCGAGTTCATACAGACGCAAGGCAGCGACATCGCGGTAGTCGCGAATGTCGGAAAATTGCACGTTCGTCATCCCGATCTCTTGCCCTTGGTAAATGAACGGCGTCCCTTGCATGAAAAAGTAGAGCGCGCCAAGCGCCTTCGCGCTCTCCGCCCAATACTCGCCGTCATTTCCCCATGTCGACACTGATCGAGGCAAGTCGTGGTTTTCCAAAAAGAGCGCGTTCCACCCACGGTTTTCCAATCCTTTTTGCCATTTCGTCAACGTCCGCTTCAGCCGGCGGACATCGATCGAACCATCGGCTTTCCTTTTCCAAAGCCCTAAATGCTCAAACTGAAAAATCATATGAAACACGCCGTTTTCTTCCCCGACCCATTGTTCGGCCTCATCAACCGTTACTCCGTTCGCCTCGCCGACCGTCATAATGTCATATCGTGCAAACGTTTGCTCTTTCAACTCTCGCAAATACTCCATAATCCCTGGCTGGTTCATGTGCGCAGCAAATGACGGCACGTACTTCAGCCCCTTCGGATTTGGCAAATCGGGAAGACCCGGCTTTTTCTTAATGTGGGAAATCGCGTCGATGCGAAAGCCGTCGATGCCTTTATCCAGCCACCAGTTGATCATGTCATACAGCGCTTCGCGCACCTCTCTGTTTTCCCAGTTCAAATCGGGCTGTTTCACATCGAAAAGATGTAAATAGTACTGCCCCGTCCGCTCGTCATACTGCCATGCCGAGCCGCCGAAAATGCTTTCCCAGTTGTTCGGTTCGCGCCCGTCTTTGCCGTCGCGCCAAATGTACCAGTCGCGCTTCGGATTGTCTCGCGATGACCGCGATTCGATAAACCACGGATGCTCATCACTCGTATGATTGATGACCAAATCCAAAATGACTTTCAACCCGCGCCGATGGGCTTGGGCAAGCAATTCATCGAAGTCATCCATCGTTCCAAACTCATCCATAATGGCATAATAATCGCTGATGTCATATCCGTTATCGGCGTTCGGCGACCGGTAAATCGGACAAATCCAAATGATGTCGACTCCAAGCTCCACCAAATAATCCAGCTTTTCGATGATGCCGCGAAGATCACCGATGCCGTCGCCGTTGGCATCCATAAAGCTGCGAGGATAAATTTGATACGCAACGCCTTCTTTCCACCATGTTTTTTTCAAGGCTGCCTCCTCCTTGTGCACACGTTTTCACTATTAACTGTACACGATATTGGTGCGATAAACAACTTTTCTTTTTCTCAAAAAAACAGCCGGTTGACGGGGCTGCACGCTCCTGCCAACCGGCTGGGGTTGATCAACTCGTTGCGCGGCTCGCTTCATAAATTTTTAAATTGTGATATACTGCCTCAAGCATCGGGGCATGGATGCCATGCCGTTTCGCCAATGCCAGCAAATACCCTTGCAAATGGTCGGCTTCGATGAGCTGTCCTTTTTCCATATCGCGCTGCATGGACGATTTCATCGTTGGGGCGATCTGTTCGAGCTGGGTGCGTTGCCGCTCGGCCATTTCATCGGTCAACGGCGCCCCATGCGCTTGGATGATCGTTTTGATTTCGCGAAACAGCCGGTCGATGATGACGCTCCCGTACTCGCCGGAGCGAATCGGCCCGATCGGGGCGCGGAACAGCGTCGTCACGCCCGACATCGTCGCGATAAACAAATATTTGTTCCACATATCAGCCGCAATTTGTTCGCTTAGGCGAAAACGGGCATTGGCGCCGGCAAACAGCGATTCGAGCGCCTTCACCCGTTCAGTCCGTCCTGCGGGCCATTCGCCGAAACGCATCTCATGCGCCGGGCTCGTTTGGATGATCTCCCCTCTCTCGTTTAACGTCGTTTCGATAAAGCAAAGCCCGCCTAAGACATTCTCGCGGCCGAACGCCTTCCATAACGCCTCCATATGGGCCATGCCATTTAACAACGGCAAAATCATCGTCGCCTCTCCAACATACGGTTTCGCGTCGGCGATGGCGCCGTCTAAATGGTACGCTTTGTTTGAGAACACGACAAGATCAAATGGCTCGGCCGATTCACCGGCAACAAGCAATCTCGGCGCCAATACCGCATCGCCATGGATGCTGTGGATGACAAGCCCGTATTTCTCCAGTTCCTGTTTTCTGCGCTCGCGGACAAGAAACGTTACGTCCACCCCTTTTTCAAGAAGACGGCCGCCGAAATACCCGCCGACCGCTCCCGCTCCGACAAACAGAATGCGCATCGTATGTACAGCTCCTTTCTCTACTTGAGGGTTGATCCTACGCTTCCAACGTCTTTCACAAAAGCCATGCCGCCAATCGAACATGTTTCTCCACGATGATAAACAAGAAGAAAAAAGGAAGAAGGGAACGCGCCCCTCCTTCCTTCTCGTCCGCTAGCAGCAACGCGACACTTTGCCGCCTTTGGCATTGTAGCGCGCCTCTTGCGCCTCGCAGAAAAACTCTTTCCGCGACTTAATCGGCTCGCCAGGGTGATGGGTTTTCATATGCTCAACATATTTTTCATAACTCGGCACGCCGACAAGCAAGTCAAGAAACTGCCGGCGATAAGCCAAAACGTTTTGCAGCCATTTAGGCATAGTGCTTCGCTCCTTCTCCATCGCGCGGCACATACGGCGCTTCTTTGAGCGGCACATGTTTGTTTTGAAGCACTTTGATCCAGATGTTCAATGCGGAAATGAGCATGGCGATCACCACGAGCATGAAAATCGCGCACAATGTCGCATCAATGTAGTCGTTCATAATAATTTGCCGCATTTGCGCCTCATTCGTTGCCGGCGCCAAAATTTTGCCTTGGCTCAAGCTGTCTTGGAACATTTTTGCATGCGACAAGAAACCAATTTTGACGTTTTCATGGAACAGCTTTTGATACCCGGCCGTCAGCGTGACGACCAAAAGCCATGTTGTCGGCAC
>NZ_ATCO01000246.1:0-303 GCF_000422025.1 Geobacillus sp. WSUCF1
CCCTTCTCAAGCAGCCGGGCGAGGATGTCTTTTCCGGAAACGCCGAAGAGATCGGAGAGGACCGAGCCGAGTTTGACATTGGAAGACTCGAGCACTTTTTGAATCCGGTTTTTCTCCGAAGTCAGCTGTCCGACCCACTTTTTGCGGAGGCGGGTAAAATCCCGCAATTCGCGAATATCCGCTGGGGGGACGAAACTTTTTTCAACGAGTCCATGGCGGAGCAGCTTGGCGATCCACTCGGCGTCAGAGACATCGGTTTTTCTTCCCGGGACATTTTTGATCCGCTGCGGATTGGCCAGTGTC
>NZ_ATCO01000247.1:0-306 GCF_000422025.1 Geobacillus sp. WSUCF1
CCCTTCTCAAGCAGCCGGGCAAGGATGTCTTTTCCAGAAACGCCGAAGAGATCGGAGAGGACCGAGCCGATTTTGACATTGGAAGACTCGAGCACTTTTTGAATCCGGTTTTTCTCCGAAGTCAGCTGTCCGACCCACTTTTTGCGGAGGCGGGTAAAAATCCCGCAATTCGCGAATATCCGCTGGGGGGACGAAACTTTTTTCAACGAGTTCATGGCGGAGCAGCTTAGCGATCCACTCGGCGTCAGAGACATCGATTTTTCTTCCCGGGACATTTTTGATCCGTTGCGGATTGGCCAGTGTCAA
>NZ_ATCO01000248.1:0-674 GCF_000422025.1 Geobacillus sp. WSUCF1
GGCCGATTCGCCTCACATCCCGTGGAGCGAACCCTTTACCCTGGCGGAGAGAAACGGCGCCACGTACCGGGTATGGGAAACATCCTCCACCTATGAAGGCCACCCCGTTCGGCTGATCGTCGTCGAATCGAGTGCGCTCGACCAGCGAAAAGGAAAGACGCTCGAAAAAGAACGAACCAAAGAAGCGGAGCTTCTTCGCGAGGAACAAGCCCATTGGGAGCGCCACCCTTTCTCCTGCCGGGAAGATGCCGAACAAGCCTTGGCGTCCCTCAAGGCGTCCCTTCGCCCCCGGTTTCATCGGGTTGAGGCCGCGGTCGAAGAGATCGTACGCCCGAAAAAACGGCGCGGACGGCCGAAAAAAGGGGCGGAACCCGAGGTGGAGACGCTGTATTTCTTGCACCTTGACGTCGAATTCGACCAAGACGCGTGGGAACAGGCGAGACGGAAAGCGTCCCGGTTTGTCCTTGTCACGACCGTTCCGAAGGAATGGAAGGGCCAACCCATGGATGCCCAAGAGATCTTGAAGCTGTATAAAGGGCAGATCTCGGTGGAAATGAACTTCGCTTTTTTGAAAGATCCGTTTTTCACGGATGAGATTTACGTCAAAAAACCAGAACGGGTCGCAGTATTAGGCTATTTGTTTCTGTTGGCCTTGGCTATTTACCGCGTTTTTC
>NZ_ATCO01000249.1:0-475 GCF_000422025.1 Geobacillus sp. WSUCF1
ATTGAGCTAAGTCGGCATAAGATGAATGAAGAAGGTGGCTCATTGTTGAGCTCTGTGCCTCTTCCTCTACCAGCTGATTCGAAGAAGCGAAATGCGTCGAGGCAACTCGAAGCGAATTCGATGAAGCAGATGCTCGTCTCTACCAATTCAGCTAAGTCGGCATGCAAACCTATTCTAGTTGTTTCGTGGTGGCTCGGGACGGAATCGAACCGCCGACACAAGGATTTTCAGTCCTTTGCTCTACCGACTGAGCTACCGAGCCGTATCTTATTTTTCCATTGTTCGTTGATGACTTTTGTGTCCCTTCCTCTACCAGCCAATTCGAAGAAGCTGGGTGCGTCGGGACAACTCGCAGCAGATTCGACGATGCGGATGCTCGTCTCTACCGACTGAGCTACCGAGCCATATATTATTTTTTTAACTCGCTCGTTGAATTGCTCTGTGCCTCTTCCTCTACCAGCTGATTCAAAGACGC
>NZ_ATCO01000250.1:0-249 GCF_000422025.1 Geobacillus sp. WSUCF1
AGCTGCGGCGGCCCCGATTTCGGCCCGTACGGTCCTTCATCAAGCCATTTGCCAAGCGCGGCAAAATCGGCGCCAATGAAGCCGCTACTTCCCGCTTCATATTGATCGCTGGATCCGTTCCTTGAATGTGCTCCAACGCAATCCCCGCACAATCGCGGTTGTATCGCGCTGCGATCAGACGCTCATTCGCAGCGGCCGCAATGGCTGCTTTTGCTTCTTCGCGCGTGTTGGCCTGAAGCGCCGTCTGAA
>NZ_ATCO01000251.1:0-250 GCF_000422025.1 Geobacillus sp. WSUCF1
AGCTGCGGCGGCCCCGATTTTGGCCCGTACGGCCCTTCATCAAGCCATTTGCCAAGACGCGGCAAAATCGGCGCCAATGAAGCCGCTACTTCCCGCTTCATATTGATCGCTGGATCCGTTCCTTGAATGTGCTCTAACGCCATCCCCGCACAATCGCGGTTGTATCGCGCCGCGATCAGGCGCTCATTCGCAGCGGCCGCAATGGCTGCTTTTGCTTCTTCACGCGTGTCGGCCTGAAGCGCCGTCTGAA
>NZ_ATCO01000252.1:0-209 GCF_000422025.1 Geobacillus sp. WSUCF1
CCCTCAAAACCGAACGAAACAGAAGCGCGATGGATTGGTAGGTTGGCCATTGCGGCCTCCGCTTTTCGAATTGTCTAGCTCCGGCTCGCCGCCGCTCGGGGTCAAATAACCTTCGCCTTTCGGGTGCAAGCACCCTTGCAGGCGAAGAACATTTGCCCATCGCGGCGACCCGCGAGCCTCCGCTTTTCGTCCTTAGAAAGGAGGTGATC
>NZ_ATCO01000253.1:0-4377 GCF_000422025.1 Geobacillus sp. WSUCF1
AAAAAAACCCAACGTCGAGAAAAGAAAGCGGCCTGATGCTCAAGGACATTCAAGCCGCTTCCAAAGATGTTTACGCCGCTAGAAAGCGGCGAACGCTCGGAATCTTTTGCACAACAAAACGATCAAACAGCCAAATTGCGGCGAGCGACAAAGCAAATAACGGCATCACAATTCCTGCAGCGATCATGCCGCCCCACACCGTTTTCGCCGCTTGAGGGTCTTTCACCCGCGCCGGAGCGCCGAAACCGTCTTTCGGCTTGCGCTTGCGCCACATCACAAAGCCGCTGACGCCCAAAAACACAAGCCCGAGGCAAAAAACGAGATTGACGAGCTGATTGGCCAGCCCAAACAACCGCCCTTCATGGAACGCGATGCCAATCGTAATCGCTTTGGCCAATGCGCCGTAGTCGGAAAAGCGGACATCGCTCAGAACCCGTCCCGAATATTGGTCAATATGCAAGGTCGCGTTATCCCACGGCTTCGTCTTCGATGTCGCAACGGTAAACACCCCTTTTTCCCCTTGCGGCAGCGAAATGGTGAACGGCTTTTTCACCTTTTTCGCCTCCGCGATCGCATACACCTCATCGAGCGAAAGCGGGGCCGCCTTGCGCTTGCGAACAGAAGGCACAGGCAGTTGTTCGGCCGCCCATGGCACGTCTTGCGCCACTTCTTTGGTGACCACTTTCGATTCCGGCTTCAGTCCGAAGCTGAACGCAAACGGCGGATACCCGGTGTTTGTCGCCGTCGCCACCCGGTTGATGACCTCCCCCATGACCCCTGTCCACGGCATCCCTGTCACAATGAGCAGCAAAATCCCGATGCTCATCCATACACCGGTCACGGCATGCCAATCGCGCCAAGCCAACCGTTTTTTCGCCCACCAGCGCGGCCAAAACGTCCCGAGAACAGAGAATGATTGCCGCGGCCACCAAAGATAGAGGCCCGTGGCCAACAAAATAAAGCCCCAACAAGCCGCCAGCTCTACAAGACGGTTGGCCGCCGTTCCGCCAATCAATAGCTCGCTGTGGATTTTTTTCGCGATTTCCGTCCAATTCTCATCCGCGCGCAATGTCCCTTGAATCTCCCCGGTATACGGATTGACAAAGGCAAACACCATTTCTCCTTTGTCCATCATCCCGATTTTCACGGTCCGATTCGCTTCTTTCTCAAGCGTCACAGAGACAACGGAATCATGCGGATATTTCTCCTTGACCCGTTCCGTCAGCTCAACGAGAGACAGCCTTTTTTCCCCAACCTTGTCCACCTCGTACAAATGGCCGTACAGAGCCGATTCGATCTGCGGCTTAAACAAATAGACGGCCCCGCTCAACGCCAAAATGATCAGAAACGGCGCAAAGATGATCCCGGCATAGAAATGCCACCTCCAGACCACCGCATACATCGGCCGCTGTTTGTCCGCCGCCTTCACCGTTTGTTCCACAGTTTTCCCCCCTGCCATGTTTTCATGTTTTTCAGTAGGCAGTATAGAACAAAACTGTGTCCAAACGGTGAGCAATCGGCGAAAATGGTGTGAAATGAAACGGCCGGACAGACCAGTCCGCCTCGTCATCCAATCAACCCAAGACGCAGCGCTTTTGCCACCGCTTCCGTCCGATTTTTCGCGTTGAGTTTCCTTAAGGCGCTGGAAATGTAGTCGCGCACCGTAAATTCGCTCAAATAAAGCTGACAGGCCGCTTCCAATGTCGAGGCTCCGTCGGCGAGCAGCTTCAAAATCTCAATTTCTCTTGGCGACAAGGATTCCGCCATCCCTTCCCATTCTTTTTTTGGCGCCTTGATCCATTTCAACAGCAACTCCCCCGCGCTTTGGCCAAATTTCATCAGCGCGGGAAACAGGCGGCGGTCAACGGCAAAGAAGCGGCCCGGTCCGCGGTCGAGAACGACGCCTCCAATCATCCTCCCTTCCGTCGGCACATACACCGGAACGATCACCAGCGAGGCCAAACCGAACGGGTCCACATACAGGCGCGGAAACTGTTCGCTCGCCCTCGGCACATAAATCGGACGAAAATGGCGAAATTCATGCACTTCCGCTTTCAATTTCCCCACACTTTCTTTCAACATCGGAATGCTGTCCAATTCCACGCGCAAGCGCTGAATTTGCCCGTTGTCCACGCCATGCCCGTGCAGACCGATGGCTGTGCTCTCCTGATTGACAAATTGAAACAGAGCGCAGCGGCTGAAAGGAAGAAAATAGGAAAAACCAAAACAAATATGCGCCGCCGATTCCTCAAACGTCTGCGCCCGCAAAATCCATTCGTTGAACAAAATGACGGCGTCTTTCCACAAGGATTCTTTTTTCCACGAGGAATCGCGGCCGATTTTGAATGATTGCTCATTCATTTCATACAACAACCATTCATTCCATTTGAAAAACAAATACCGCACGGCTGGGTGCAGCGTAGCAGCCGCTGACGCATGCGCCTTCAACACTTGATGAACCGTATTTTCCATTAAATTTAGGGAAAATATGACCATCTCCGGATGAAACGCCGCAATGCGTTCGAGATGCCTATTCGCTGGGTGTTCGCCCCCGTACGGGAGCAATCTTGCCTGAACGAATGCGCACAGCGTGGAAAACACCTCTTGAACCCGCGCATTCCGCTTGCCAAGCGCTTCGCCGATCCGCTTCCATTCCCGGTTCACTTCCCTTTCATACTGCCGCAAAATATCCGAAGCCTCTCTCAGCAGTCGAAACAAATGATTGTGCAATTCTGTTGACAAGGCAACGCCCCCCTTTTTTGGTCGACCGTGTTCCCTCACTATTGTATTTTCGCAACGCGTGCGTTGATTCCTTCTCCCCTCTGCGACGAAGACGGGAAAAAACCCTACAAATGTAGGGATTTTATTTTATTTGAATTATTTTAATATTTAATTAAATCTATATTTAAAGCGCTTTCAATTTATGTGAAGGGGAGGAGAATGTTCATGAATATGGCCAGCCAATCACTGATTGTAGGAGGGCACACGGCCAAAAAACCGTTGCTTCTCGCCTTGCTCGGAGGATTTTTTGCCCTCACTCTTATGTTGTCCGCCTTCGGGCTGACAGGCGTCGCCTATGCCGTACCAATCAGCGGGGTCGGCGAATTCACTGTTCAGTTTGACAAGCTAAACGGCAGCGGGTTTAAAATGTACGGCGGCGTGGCGGAAGCAGGCAATGCGCCGCAGACGCCGGTCTTCGTCAATGAAATGGATAAAGCGACGATTCAAGGTCTTCGGATTTCGAAAGACTTCCCGGCCTTGGGCATTCGCGTCGTCATTGTCGCGAGCGAGCCTGTCTCCATTGACGGCCTCGTGCAAAAAGCGACGCAAATCAACGGCAACATCTCCTTCGGCAGCTTGACGATGAAAGAAAGCTATGTCGGCGATACGAGCAACCCAGTCGAGAAAGCGGCCAAAGAATTCACACAAGGAGCCGACAGCATTACGATCGAAAACGGCGATATCAAAACCGTCTACTTATTCCAGCAAAAAGTATCGCTGCCGGGCATGAAAGTGTACTTTGAAAAACTCAACTAATTTCAGTAAGGATGAGAAACATTGGGCATCATTCGTTCTAGCTGGCAGGCGTTCGGTCGCTGGCGGAAACGCCGCCCGTTTTGGGGGGCGACGTTTCTCTTGTTATCAAGCCTTGTGATTTTATGGATTCCGATGCAGCTATACGAAATTTCTCTCGTTCCCGGAAGCATGGTGTTCGCCGGCTTTTTCCTTGGCGGCATGGTCATGTTGATGGGGATTCTTTCCTACGCCATGCCGCGGCTATCCACCTTGCTCGGCATCATCGGTATGTTCAGTGCCATTCTGTCGATCATGGGCGCCTTGGGCGGCTTCTTAGTCGGCACGATTCTCGGCATCATCGGCGGGGCGCTTTGCATCGCCTGGCGCCCGCAATGGGCCGAAGCCGACACTCCTGCCGCTCATCGTGAAGCAGCGGCAGACAAAGAGCCATCCGCCGCAACCGACTAACAGGCGCCGATCGCTCGGCCGAACGAAGCGAAAGATTCGCTCGTTCGGCCTTCTTTTTTATCTCTTTTTCCCGATCACGAATCCATTCATCATGAACAAACGAGGCGCATATTCATATTATGGGCCCATCATCGCTGCAGAACAAGATCGGCGCTAGAGCTGAGGCCGCCTCCGAAGATTCTAGGCATCCATCCTCGCGCTAGATACACGCTGGAAGGATGCCCAAATGCCTCTTGTCCCTTTGGCATCAAGGGATGAGAGGCATTTTGTTTACTTAGTCACTGTCGAACTCGGTATACAATGCAAGGTAAAAACGCGGTGCAAAATTCGTGCAAAATTTTTTCGTATTCTATCGTTTTTTGGGGATTCCCAAAAAATGAAAAACGACTGCAA
>NZ_ATCO01000254.1:0-2805 GCF_000422025.1 Geobacillus sp. WSUCF1
GGGGGCAGTTGACTCAATCATCGTCCTTTTAGGGAATTTCGAGGGAGAAGGCATAAAAGCAAAAGGGCGTTCCGTTTGGCCGGAGCGCCCTTTCTCGCTTAGTCGTCGCCGTCGAGCCAGTCGCCGATGCCGCCGAGGATGCTGCCTTCGCCGACCGACCGTCCGCCGGCGCTCGGGGCGGCAGCGAGGACGCGGTCAGCGAGCCGGCTGAACGGAAGCGACTGCACCCACACCGCCCCGGGGCCGGTGACGGTGGCCAAAAACAATCCTTCGCCGCCGAAGAAGGCGGTTTTGATGCTGCCGACATATTCAATATCGTAGTTGACGTCTTTCGTCATGGCGACAAGGCAGCCGGTGTCAATGCGAAGCGTTTCCCCGGGCTGCAAGTCGCGGCGATGGATCGTTCCGCCGGCGTGCAAAAAGGCAAGCCCGTCACCTTCCAACTTTTGCATAATAAACCCTTCGCCGCCGAAAAAGCCAGCGCCGAGTTTGCGCTGAAACTCAATGCCGACGGAGACGCCTTTTGCCGCACACAAAAAGGAGTCTTTTTGGCAGATGAGCTTCCCGCCAAGTTCGCTCAAATCGACCGGGATGATTTTTCCCGGATACGGAGCGGCGAAGGCGACGCGGCGCTTGCCGTTTCCTTGGTTGGTAAACACGGTCATGAACAAGCTTTCGCCGGTGAGCAGCCGCTTCCCCGCGCCGACAAGGCGGCCAAGCAGCCCTTTTCCGGACGAGGAGCCGTCGCCAAATACGGTTTCCATGACGATGCCGTCATCCATCATCATCATCCCGCCCGCTTCCGCGACCACGCTTTCGTATGGGTCGAGCTCGATTTCGACAAACTGCATGTCATCACCGTACAGCCGGTAATCGATCTCATGTGCGTTCATCATTTCGCCTCCATTCAGATCATATGACGTTCTGCTCTGTACTACGGAAAACGGCATTGGCCCGTTTCACAAAAAAGACCATCTTGCCGATGGCCTTTTTCATGGAGTCGTTTCCCCAAAATGCTGCTGGGACGGTCTTTCATCGTACCGGCGGTAGCTGTCTTTCGATGTATACGGGTCTTTTTCATACGCCGGCAAATCGCCGATGTTCGACATGATGCCTTCGTCATCCAATATGTTTTCCAGCAGCTCATGCTCCCGCGTCGGGTACACACGTACGTGTTGGCCATGCAAATCGACGGCCGCGAAATTTTCCAAGTCTTCGATATAGCCGACGTTCTCTTCCGACTCGGCATACACTTCGCTGTAGGAATCGACGTTTTTGCCAAGGTCGGAAGGGGTGTCGGATGTGCCGTAGCGGGCTACTTCCTGCCATGCATCTTCTGCGTCGTAAGCGACCGATTCCGTGCGGTCATCGAAATCGAATTTGCCAAACGGCGGCATGAGCACGCCCTCTTCAAGCGGCCGCTTTTGCGACACCGTTTGATCCGGGCTGTGCTCGCGGCAGTAGAGTGTTGTCGGCAGCGCCTCGAGCCGTTCGTATGGGATCGGCCGGCCGCATACGCGGCACGTTCCGTATGTGCCGTCGGCGATGGCGCCAAGCGCCCGTTCAATCTCGCGAAGTTCGCGCTCGGCATGCTCCTTTAGGGCGAGATCTTTTTCCCGCTCATACAGCTCTGTCGCCTCATCGGCCGGATGGTTGTCGTAGCTCGCCAGCTCACCGACCGCATCGTGGGCGTGGCTGCGGATCATGCCGAAATGGTCGTTTTGCTTCAGCCGGTCTTCCGTCTCCCGTTTCATGTCGAGCAGTCTTGAGCGGAGGGCGGCAAGCTGTTCGTTCGTCAGCATCAGTCGCAATCCCTTCCTTCGCAGTAGCGTCTATATGGTGTAGTATGGGCGAAAATCAAAAAAAAAACACGGTCATGTTGACCGTGTTACAGCCAATGGGCAATGAGCAAGCCAGCGGCGAGCAAAAAGCCGAACTGTGTATTCGTTTGCGCCGTCGCCTTCATGGCCGGCATCATCTCGATCGGCTTGATTTTGCCGATAAATCCGCGCGTCGCGGCGATTGCTTTTGGAATGCTCAATAAAGCGAGCAGCGCCCAAAATGGCACGATCTGAAACGCCGCAAGCGCGGCCGTCCAAAGAAAGGCAACGGCGAACATGGCGGCGAGCAGGCGGATGGCCCAATCGCGGCCAATCAAAATGGCGAGCGTCTTTCGCCCTTTTTCACGATCGCCGTCCAAGTCGCGAATATTGTTCGCCAGCAAAATGGCGCCGACCAAAATCGCGATCGGAATGGCGGTGAGCACGGCACCGCCGCTGATATAGCCTGTTTGGATGAAAAATGAAATCAAAATAATGACAAAGCCCATAAAAAACCCAGCCGCCAGTTCGCCAAACGGCGTATAGGCGATCGGAACCGGCCCTCCGGTGTAAAAATAACCGGCCGCCATGCAAATCGTTCCGACAACGGCGAGCCACCAGCTGCTTTCGGCGCAAATGTAGACGCCGATGAGCATAGCCAACCCAAGACAGCCAACCGCCAACGCCAGCACCGTTTTCGGCTTGAGGCCGTCTCGGACGATGGCGCCGCCGATGCCGACCGACTCCGGTGAATCGAGGCCGCGTTGATAATCGTAGTATTCGTTGAACATGTTCGTCGCCGCCTGAATCAACAAAGAGGCGATCATCATCGCGGCAAACAGCAGCCAATCGATCGATGTTTCGCCAAGCGCCAGCACCGTGCCGACGCATACGGGCACAAATGCCGCCGTCAGCGTATGCGGGCGCGTCAGCCGCCAAAAGACGCGCCAGTCGCGGCGCGCCGGCGGGCGATGGTCCATATGTG
>NZ_ATCO01000255.1:0-3715 GCF_000422025.1 Geobacillus sp. WSUCF1
CACTGTGTTTGTTGGTTGCCTGAAGCGTATGGAAGAAGTCAACATCTGGTGGCCTGTCAAAACCCTTTTGGCGCCACTTTCTTTTCGACTTTGCGCAGCAGCCAGTCAAAGGCAATCGCTAAGATCGCTGCGGGGATGGCGCCGGCTAAAATCAAGTTTTTGTCGGCGATGCGCAAGCCGCGGTCGATCAAGTCGCCAAGCCCGCCAGCGCCGATGAAGGTCGCCAAGGCGGCGACGCCGATCGTCAGCACCGTTGCCGTGCGCACGCCAGCCATAATGACGGGAAGCGAGAGAGGAAGTTCAACCATCCATAAAATTTGCCGCGATGTCATCCCCATCCCCCGGCCAGCGTCCACCAGCGCCGGGTCGACGCCGAGAATGCCGGTGTACGTGTTGCGCAAAATCGGAAGCAAGGCGTACAGCGTCAACGCGATGATCGCCGGCAGTTTGCCGATGCCGAAAATCGGAAGCATAAACCCAAGCAACGCCAGGCTCGGAATCGTCTGAATGATGGCGGCCACGCCAATGATCGGCTCGGCGAGTTTGCGATGCCGCGTCAATGCGACGCCGAGCGGCACGGCGATGACGATCGCAATGCCCATGGCGATAGCGGATAAGAGCACATGCTCTTGAAAGGCGATCCAAATATCATTCTTTCGTTCGATCAACGTCTGCAACAATTCCATCGTATCCCTCCTTGGCGGAAAAAGCGGCAGCGGATGGCTGCTGCTTCGTCGTGAGAAGTTCAGATAAAAACGGTCATCCCTTTTTATTCGCAAGCAGAACGAATTCCGTTGACAAACCGCTCGAGGCCATTTTTCCTTTTCAACATGAGGCATGTTGTTCAAGCGAGGCGATTGCGGCATCGAGTTTTCCGGCTGTGATTTGCCTGCGCATGTTCCGTTGCCCGTTATGCGTGTTGCTGAAACGTCCACTCCGCGAGTGCGCGCATCATGCTCGAGCGCGTAATCCCCCCGATAAGACGGTCGCCATCGAGCACCGGAATGATGCGCACATCAGGGTCTTGGAACAGAGCGGCGACGTTCGTGACGTCCGCTTCTTTCGCCAACGTCGTCACATCGTAATCGGCGATGTCGGCGACTAACAAATGCTCTTCCCGATAGCGCTCCTCGATTTGTTTCAGCGTCACGATGCCGAGAAAGGCCTGCTTTTTATCGACCACGACCAGGCTGTCGACTTTTTTCGCTTTCATCAATCGGAATGCCTCGGCCAAACCGCGGCGCGGCGAGATCGTCGCGACGTCCGCCGACATTAAATCTTCCGCCGTCGGCACGGCCGTCTGGCGGGTCCGCAGCCGGTCTTCGCCGATAAACTCGCGGACGAACGAGTTCGCCGGCCGCCGAAGCATTTGGTCGGGCGTCGCAAATTGGACGATTTCCCCGTCCTTCATCAAGGCGATCCGATCGGCGATTTTAATGGCTTCATCCATATCGTGGGTGACAAAGACGATTGTTTTTTGAATCTCTTCTTGCAGGCGGACGATGTCATCTTGCAGCTGCTCGCGGCTGATCGGGTCAAGAGCGCTGAACGGTTCATCCATCAAAATGATATTCGGTTCAGCCGCCAAGGCGCGGACGACGCCGACGCGCTGCTGCTGGCCGCCGCTGAGCTCTGACGGGTAGCGGTGCTTAAACGTCGCCGGATCCAATCCGACGAGCTCAAGCAGCTCATCCACCCGCTTTTCATAGGCGTGTTTTTCCCACTTTTTCAACTTCGGCACGAGCGCGATGTTTTCCGCGATCGTCATGTGCGGAAACAAGCCGATTTGCTGGATGACGTAGCCGATGTTGCGCCGCAGCTCAACCGGGTCGAGCTCGGAAATGTCTTGCCCGTCGATGTACACTTTGCCCGATGTCGGCTCGATCAAGCGGTTGATCATCCGCATCGTCGTCGTTTTTCCGCACCCGCTCGGCCCGATCAAGGCGACAAGCTCACCTTTGCGGATTTCAAGATTCATATTTTTTAAGGCGACAAAGCCGTCCTCATACTGTTTCGTCACATTCTCAAATCGAATCATCCACATTCCTCGCTTTCTAGTCGATCAGTCCTTCCGATTTCAAAAAGTCGATCGCCACCTCGCGCGGCCGTTTTCCTTCCAAGTTCACTTGGCCGTTGAGTTCCATCATCTTTTCATCGGTTAAAATATTGGCCAACTTGTTCAGCTTCTCTTCCAGACCCGGATTGGCATCGAGCACTTCCTGGCGGATGATCGGCACGGAGTGGTATGGCGGGAAGTAGTTCTTATCATCTTTTAGCACGACCAAATCATATTTTTTGATTCTTGCATCAGTCGTATAGGCGGTGATGACGTCAATCTCCCCGTTTTTCGCCGCTTCGTATTGCAGGTCTGGATCGATCGTCACTTTTTTCTTGAACTGAAATCCGTACGCATCGACAAGCCCATCATAGCCGTCGCTTCGCTCAAAAAACTCGGCGTCCGACCCGAAGGTGAGGGAGGACGAGTGTTTGGCCAAATCGGAGTGCGTTTTCACCCCAAGTTTCTCGGCAAGATCCTTGCGCAACGCCAAGGCGTAGGTGTTGTTAAATCCGAGTGGTTTGAGCCAAGCGATGTTGTATTTTTTCTTATATAATTTCTTCGTTTCATTGTAGATTTGTTCGGGCGTCTTTTTGGGGTCGTACGGCTGTTTTAAAATGTTCAAATACCCTGTCCCTGTGTACTCGACATACATGTCGACATCGCCATTTTCAATGGCCTGCTGCAACATAAACGCGCCGCCTAAACTGTCTTTCACTTCAACATCCAAATCCGTATGGGCTTTCACATATTCGGCCAACAAATGCGTCAAAATCACCTGCTCGGTAAACTTCTTTCCGCTAATCACAATTTTTCCTTTCGCATCGCTCGTTCCGTTGCAGGCAGCCAATCCAAATACAAGCCCAACAGCGAGCAAAGATCGGATCCATTTTCGCAACACAATTCCTCCTTTTTTTGGCTGTTATCATGCATAATGAAGGGGGGGAAAAAGGTGGCAACAAGACGCGGAGGGGATGAAAAAGCGTCACAAACAAAGGATACCGCAATTTGGGTGCAACTGGCAAATTTGGTATCAGCCGATATGTTTGCCTCTCGCCTGCTCTCGCGGTGATGATGGCCCTCTCCTCCTTGATCCTAAAAAATGCTCCGGAATGCTGGCGAATCCTTCAGAATGCTCCGAATTCGAGATGTTCGAATAAGCCCGCCGTTTATCCATCAACATGCTGGCTATGCATTCCCCCACGCCGTTGATCGAAAGGTTGGCAGGCTCCATGGCGAAGACGAACGGATCGACACGTGAACAAAAAAAAACGGCAGCCCACGGCTGCCGGGTGAAAAAGGAATCCGTGTGGAACGTTTTTTATGGGGAACGCATTAGGCATGAACAAGGCGATGAAGGGTGCTTTCCGTTTTGAAAACGCGGGCGTTCAAGACGTGCAGTCCCGCTTCATGTTCGGCGAGGGCAGGCAGCACTTTGTCTTCGAGGATGGATGTGATATGGGTGAGGTCGCCTTTCATATGGTGAAGGTCGTGCGCCATCGCCTCGTATTTGGCGGTCAGCACTTCTTGCCCATGGCGGAGCGCTTCAACGATCGCCTTCGTTTCATTCGTGCGCTCATCCAGCAAGTCGATTTGTTGCGCAAGCGTGGTCGTCTGCTCGTTCAGTTGAGCGACTTGGTGTTCGACAGTGCCCATGCG
>NZ_ATCO01000256.1:0-405 GCF_000422025.1 Geobacillus sp. WSUCF1
TGTTTTGTTTGGTTTTGAGGGAATTGGTTATTCTCTCGGTTGTTTTGCGCCTGCGTCTGCGAGTGATTCAGCGGAGCTGGATTCCTCGGCGCAAGGCCGCAAAGAAGCTGACTCAAGGCAGCAGCCTTGTTTCGTTTTGAGGGAACTGACCGTTCCTTGCAATGTGTATATGGGCCTATAGCTCAGCTGGTCAGAGCGCACGCCTGATAAGCGTGAGGTCGGTGGTTCAAGTCCACTTAGGCCCATTGGATGGGGCCTTAGCTCAGCTGGGAGAGCGCCTGCTTTGCAAGCAGGAGGTCATCGGTTCGATCCCGATAGGCTCCACCATATCAAGTTTTGCGTCTGTGCCTGCGTCTGCTAGCGGGTTCAGGGAAGCAAGATTCCTCGGCACAAGACTGCAGAGAA
>NZ_ATCO01000257.1:0-3951 GCF_000422025.1 Geobacillus sp. WSUCF1
GATAAACTTTTGACAATACCGCTATGCGAACGGGAGGGGAAAAAGGAAAGAAAAACAGTTCGTACTTTCCCCCATCGTCGTCTATACTAGTAGTGCGCACGGCGATTCACCGATATAAGGGGGATGATCATCGTGAGATGGCAGCGGGCTTTATTGGCGTTGCTCAAAGAGCGGAAAGACCATTCCATCGCGTTGGCGATCGACACATCAAACCGTCCGGAGCGGCCAATGCTCATTCAAAACATTGTGAAGCTGTTTGAAAAGCTGCGCCCGGACACGCTGCTCGTCCAAGCGGATTTTAAAATTCGCGATGTATCTCCGGTTGGCGTGGCGACGATTCAATATTTCAAGCACGGGAAATCGTCGTACACCGAAGTGCTGGAATGGGCCGCTGCGCAAAAAATCGATACGTTGTTTTACATCACCGATGTAACCGGCTATTTTTATGAAGAACTCGAAGTCGACTATGAAGTGTTTTGGCTTGTGCCGGACGATTATATGCCGCGCGTGCCGTTTGGCAAGCCGATTCGCGTGGCGTAACACTGTGAGGAATGCCCTTCGTGATGAAGGGCATTCTCTTTTTGTCAGGAAATTTAACAAGTTTTTTGTGAATGAAACCGATTACAACCAAAAACAGACATTGCTTTTGGTGTATTTGTGTTATATATTATGACATATAAAAGGAATGATAAATAACAAAAAGGGGGATGCGTAAATGGATGAAAAAACGTTGACGCTTGGGCTGGATGCCCTCTGGGTCATGCTTTCGGCGGTGCTCGTCATCGGTATGCAGGCAGGGTTTGCTTTGCTTGAGGCTGGATCAACGCGCATGAAAAACTCCGGGCATGTGGCTGGCAAACAAATTTTAAGCTTTGCCATCGCCTCATTGGCGTTTTGGGCGTTCGGCTTTGCGATTACGTTTGGGGCTGGGAATAGCTTCATCGGGACGGAAGGATGGTTTTTAAAAGAAGGAAAAGGAACGTTTGACTCGTTGTCGTGGGCGAATGTGCCGCTCGAGCTCAAATTTTTATTCCAGCTCGGCTTTGCCGGCGTGTCGCTGGCCATCGCTTGGGGCGGCTTCGCTGAGCGGGCGAAACTGTCTGTTTATTTTCTTTTCGGCACGATTTTTACGATCGCCATTTACCCGGTGATCGGCCATTGGGTGTGGGGCGGCGGCTGGCTTGGGAAAATGGGAATGCAAGATTTCGCTGGTTCGACCGTTGTCCACTTGCAAGGCGCGATTGCGGCGCTCGTGGCTACCATTTTGCTTGGGCCGCGCATCGGCAAGTTCAATAAAGATAAGACTCCAAACGTCATTCCTGGGCATAACCAAGTATATACGGTCATTGGCGGATTGATTTTATGGATCGGCTGGTTCGGCTTTAACGCTGGCAGCACGATGGCGGTTGGCGACGGATTTTTCGGCTATGTCGCGCTGACGACGAATTTGGCCGCCGCGGCGGGAGCGATCGCCGCGATTGTGACGGCGAAAATTTTGGTCGGCAAAGCGGACATTCCAGCGATGGTCAACGGCGTGCTCGCGGCTTTGGTTGCCATTACCGCCGCGTGCGCGTTCGTCGAACCGTGGGCGGCGGTTGTGATCGGTGCAGTGGCGGGGTCGTTTACGTTCTGGACATCCATCTACTTTGAACGCAAAGGGATTGACGATCCGATTTATGCTTTTTCCGTCCATGGTGTCGCTGGCATTATTGGCACGATTTCAACCGGGTTTTTCGCCTCGCCGCGTTTAGTCGAGATCACGGGCATCGGGAAGGCTGGACTGTTTTACGGCGGCGGATTTGATCAGCTGATTGTGCAAACGGTCGGGGTGCTCGGCGCTGCGGTGTATGTCGCTGCTGTTTCGTTTGTCATCTTATATGCCCTGAAGAAAACGATCGGGCTGCGTGTCACGGCGGAACAAGAAATTTCAGGTCTTGATATTAGCGAGCACGGTTCTTATGGCTATCCGGAACAGCTCGATCCGGCGTATCAGCCCAAGACCCTCGCCCAGCAGTAGCCAGGAGGGGAAAGGTGATGGAATCGTTGGCGGCAAAGGTGGTCGAGCGGCTCAACCAAGCCGAGTCGGCCGCCGAACTTCGTTTTTGTCATGATGAACTGGCGCGCGAACTGCGGCGCTGTCTAGCATCTGAACAAATGAAGCAGCTTGCAGGCGACGTCGTTTGCGTGCATGAAGCCATCCTTCGCCGCGCGTTTTTCCTTGCGGAGCGGGAGACGATGAAACGGTCGGTCGGCATTCGTCCCCCGGCGTGGTGCTGGTATGTGATGGGAAGCATCGGCCGACGGGAGCCGACGATTTGGACGGACCAGGACCACGGCATTTTATTCGACTGTCCTGAGGAAGAGGAGGCGGCTTGTTATGAATTCATCCGCCATATGGCGGCGGTTGGGGTGGACATGTTGCATGAGGCTGGGTATCCCTACTGCTCCGGTTACGTGATGGCGACGAACAAGCGGTGGGCGCAGTCGGTCCGCGGTTGGGAGCAACAACTTTCTTCCTATTTAGACAGCGGGTGGCCGAACGACATTCGCTTTTTGTTGATCGCGATGGATATGCGTCCGCTTTATGGCGAGACGGAATTGGCTGAGGAGGGCAGGAGGATGCTGTTTTCGGCGGTGGCCAAACGGCCGCCGCTGTTGGCGCGCATGGGGGAGCACGTTCAATTTCCTCCGGTTCCGCTCGGTTGGCTGGGCAACGTGCAAACGGAGCGATGGGGGCCGCACAGCGGGGCCGTTCATATGAAACAAAGCGGCTACGTGCAGCTCACCAATGCCTTAAAATGGTTGGCCTGTTTTGCGCGCGTCCCGGCGGCGGACACGGCTGAGCGGCGACGGACGCTTGAGGCGGCTGGCGTATTGACGGCGCCGCTTTCCGCCGCCGTTTGCGAGGCGCTGTCTGTTTACTATTCGATTCGTCTTAAGTACAGCACCGAGGCGGGGGACGGGCGTGAATATGTGTTATGGCGGACGCTTGAGCGGACAGAGCAAAAGCAGCTGAAGCAAGCGATGCGCACCGCAAAACGGTTGCAGCGCTTTGTCGCCCGGCGGGTGGCTAACATTCATGCATGAGCGGCACCGTTTTTGGCAGCGGGCGCTCCGCTTGTTGTCGCTCGGCGTTCCGCGCGAGGCATCATCCGCCTTATTTGGGCATGACCATTCGCTGCAACAGGAAACATGGCTTCGCTCGCTGCAAAAGGAAAAACAGCACATCATCGATTGGCATGACCGTTTGACTGACATCCCGTTTGTCATCATCGATATGGAAACGACCGGCTTTTCCCCGGAGCAAGGCGATGAAATTTTGGCCATGGCGGCGGCGAAAACGGTTGGAGGAGTCGTGACCGATGCGTACATGACGCTCGTCAAGCCGGAAAAGCCGATTCCGGAACATATTTCCGCCTTGACCGGCATTGAGGCGAAGGATGTGGTGTTCGCTCCGCCGCTTGCCGAGGCGCTGCGCACGTTTGTGCCGTTTATTGCCGCCGGCGTCTTAATTGGCTATCATATCGGTCATGATTTGGCGTTTTTGCGCCATGCCCTTTGGCGTCATTATCGGCAAAAATGGAGCGGACGATTTCTTGACTTGCAGCCGATGATGACGCTGATCGGCCATTCGTGCCCGACGTTTGACGATGCGTTAGCTTGTTACGGCATCCGTTGCCCGCGCCGCCATACGGCCGACGGCGATGTCGAAGCGATGACGAAGCTATGGGCGATTTTGCTTAAGGAGCTTCACGGGCGCGGCATCGATACGTTGCACGATTTGTACGCGGCGCTCAGCCGCCACTGACGCTCCTAGGCAGGGCAGAGGGCTGGAAGGTTGGTGGAGAATGGTCATTGTTCGCCAAGCGATCGAGTTCGCCGTGAACAAAGAGTTGATTTTACAGGATCAATGTCGTTTTGGCCTAGGGCATCGGCTGAACGAAAAAAAAA
>NZ_ATCO01000258.1:0-2038 GCF_000422025.1 Geobacillus sp. WSUCF1
GGGATAATGAATGAGTAAGAAAGATACATGTGAAATTTATTGTTATGACGAAGAAAAAGTCAATCGAATACAAGGGGAATTGCAAAAAGAAGATATATCCAGTGTTGTCCTGTTGTTTAAAGCACTGGCAGATGAAAATAGGGCAAAAATTGCCTATTCACTTTGCCAAGATGAAGAGTTATGTGTATGTGATATTGCCAATATCATTGGGGCTTCTGTTGCAACCACTTCCCATCATTTACGGACTCTTTATAAACAAGGGATTGTAAAGTATCGAAAAGAAGGAAAGCTAGCATTTTATTCGCTGGATGATGACCATATTAAGCAGTTAATCATGATTGCGTTAGCACATGATAAAGAGGTGAAAGTCCGTGTCTGAACAACAAGCAAAATTATCTAAATCAGAAGCGAAAACCTACCGTGTTCAAGGATTTACTTGTGCAAACTGTGCGGCAAAGTTTGAAAATAATGTAAAATCATTGCCAGGTGTTCAAGATGCTAAAGTAAACTTTGGAGCATCTAAAATTACCGTTTGGGGTACAACAACCATCGAAGAATTAGAAAAAGCAGGAGCTTTTGAAAACTTAAAGGTTCGGGAAGATAAAGAAAAATCAGTCAAGCGTGAACCTTTTTGGAAGCAAAAAGAGAACATTAAAGTGTATATTTCCGCCGTTTTGCTTGTGATCAGTTGGTTTTTAGGGAAGCAATACGGAGAAGAGCATATCTTTGCGACAATTGGATATGCTGCAGCAATTTTAATCGGTGGATATTCGTTATTTATAAAAGGTTTCAAAAACCTAGTTCGATTGAATTTTGATATGAATACGCTGATGACAGTGGCGATTTTAGGAGCTGCAGCGATTGGTGAATGGGGAGAAGGTGCAACGGTTGTTATTCTATTCGCCATTAGCGAAGCCTTAGAGCGTTATTCCATGGATAAAGCTCGTCAATCCATTGAATCGTTGATGGATATTGCTCCAAAAGAAGCATTAATTCGTCGCGGAAATGAAGAAATGATGGTCCCTGTTGACGATATTCAAGTCGGAGATATTATGATCGTAAAGCCTGGTCAGAAATTAGCGATGGATGGAATCGTCATCAAGGGTACATCTACGCTAAATCAGGCTGCCATTACGGGAGAAAGTGTTCCAGTAACCAAAACAGTCGGTGATGAAGTCTTTGCAGGAACATTGAATGAAGAAGGGTTATTGGAAGTAAAAGTTACAAAACGAGTGGAAGATACAACTCTTTCGAAAATCATCCATTTAGTGGAAGAAGCTCAAGCAGAACGAGCACCTTCTCAAGCGTTTGTAGATCGTTTTGCCAAATACTATACACCAGCCATTATCATTTTTGCTCTTTTACTAGCCGTTATTCCTCCATTATTTATGGGTGCTGATTGGAGCGAATGGATTTATCGAGGTCTAGCTGTATTAGTGGTTGGTTGTCCGTGTGCGTTGGTTATTTCCACGCCTGTTTCGATTGTAACTGCCATTGGAAATGCAGCGAAAAACGGTGTGTTAATTAAAGGTGGTATTTATTTAGAGGAAGCAGGAAACTTAAAAGTGATTGCTTTTGATAAAACAGGAACATTAACAAAAGGTATTCCTTCCGTCACCGATGTAGTCACTTATAATGGCAATGAAAATGAACTAATGACCATTACAGCAGCCATTGAAAAAGGCTCACAACATCCACTTGCTTCCGCCATTATAAGAAAAGCAGAAGAAGATGGATTGAATTTTAATGATGTATCGGTTGAAGAATTCCAATCCATTACAGGTAAAGGGGTCAAAGCCAAAGTAAATAACGCAATGTATTATGTCGGAAGTCCAGGTCTTTTTGAAGAACTTCTTCCAAATGGCATCCAATCAGAAATAAAAGAACAAATTACAACCCTTCAAATACAAGGGAAAACGGTCATGGCATTAGGAACGGAAAAAGAAATTCTGGCGTTAATTGCCGTGGCAGACGAAATAAGAGAATCATCCAAAGAGGTTATTCGAAAACTTCATCAAGTCGGTATTGAAAAAACGGT
>NZ_ATCO01000259.1:0-6209 GCF_000422025.1 Geobacillus sp. WSUCF1
GAAGTGGGGGTAGTTGACTTGGCAGCCCTGTGAACATGATTTCGAAGACGGCTTTTCCACTGTTTGCTTAACAGACAGTGGCGAAACACAAACCGTTTTCCCATCGCGCGCTCATCGGTAAAACTGTACATCATAGCCTTCTTTCAACAACACTTGGTAAATTTGCTGAATGTGGTCTTCGTTTTTTGTCTCGAGCGAAAAGTGAATTTCCGCCTGACCTGGCAGCACTTTGGCGCCGATGCGCTGATGGTGAATCGACATCACGTTTGCCTCAAGCTCCGCAATAATGCGCAGCAGCTTGTTCAACTGGCCCGGCTTGTCGGAGATGACCGTTGTAAACGTCACAAACCGGCCCGCTTCGACAAGCCCCCGCTCAATGATGCGGGAAATGAGCGTCACATCGACGTTGCCGCCGCTTAAAATGGCGGCGACTTTTTTGCCGCGAAACGGCAGCTTTTGATACAACAATGCCGCCAACGGACAAGCTGCCGCCCCTTCGATTAACAGCTTGTTCCGCTCGAGCACATACAGCATCGTCCGTGAAATTTCCGCCTCTTCCACGCACACAACGCCATCGACGTATTGCTCAATGTATTGGTACGTAATATTGCCCGGCTTTTTCACGGCAATCCCATCGGCGATCGTATTCGATGCGGCAATGGAGACGGGCTGTTTATGGCGTATGGCCGCCGTCATGCCGGGGCAAGCCGATGACTCAACGCCGTACACTTCAACCGATGGCTTCAGCTGTTTTAACGTAAACGCCACCCCCGCAAGCAACCCGCCGCCGCCGACCGGACAAAGAACGCCATCGACGTCGGGAAGCTGCTCGATCAGCTCTAAGCCGATCGTCCCTTGGCCGGCCATCACCGCCAAGTCGTCAAACGGATGAACAAATGTCATCCCCCGTTCACGTTGCAACTCTAATGCATATTCCAAAGACTCGTCAAACACATCGCCGTACAGCACGACTTCCGCCCCGTAGCTTTTCGTCGCTTCAATTTTGCTGAGCGGCGCCCCTTTCGGCATGACAATCGTGCAAGGAATGCCGAGCATGCCGCTTGCGTAGGCGACCCCTTGGGCGTGGTTGCCGGCCGAGGCGGCGATGACGCCGCGCGCCCTTTCTTCTTCCGTGAGCGACATAATTTTATTGAATGAGCCTCTCACCTTAAACGAACCTGTTTTTTGCAAATTTTCCAGTTTCATATACACGTCATTGCCGGACAGCCGGCTGAACGTCTGCGAATGCTCAAGCGGCGTTTGGTGGACGATGCCTTTCATTTTCGCTCGCGCTTGTTCAATGTCTGTTAACGTCAACATCATCAAACCACCCTTTCCGATCGGGCGACCGGTTCTTGTTCACCCCGCTTTATTATATACAAAACATTTCATCACCGACAAATGTTGCTTTTCTTTAGTTGGTTTTGGATTATTTTTAGCATATAGTTTTGTTGCATAAAATCATGTTCAACAAACATCGCTGCAACCCGCTTCCTTTGTCAAACCGTTTGAACGTTGGACTTGTCCCAAAACATCAGAGTGTTTCTAGGGGAAGAGCTGTCTACGGTCTGTTCTTTTTCTTTTGTGAATATTGTTTATTTAGAACATTGTTCTATAGATTTGGCCAATTGCCAACGGGAAAAAGCGGCCAAAAAGATCGGCGATAGGCAAACGCGAGGGAATTTGCTAATATGAAAGAAAAGCATTCGGAAGACGAAAGGATGAAACGGTTGTGACGAAAAAGTTGTACTATACGGCGCCGGATGTTGACGTGTGGACGACAACGGTGACAAGCGTCCGCCAAGACGGCGAAACATACATTGTCACCTTGGCGGAAACAGCGTTTTACCCGGAAGGCGGTGGCCAACCGTCTGACGCCGGCACGATCGCCGGCTTGCCGGTGCTCGATGTGTTTGACGAAAACGGGGAAGTGTATCACCGCCTTCCTGCCCACCCGGGAATGGGCGCCGTTTCATGCGTCCTTGATAGGAAACGGCGCCGCGATCATACACAACAGCATAGCGGCCAACATTTATTATCCGCTGTACTCGTTGAACAGCTCGGCGCCGAAACAGTCGGTTTTCACCTTGGGCGCGAGGTCGTCACAATCGACATCACGGCGGGTGCGCTGACGGAAGCAGACATGCTGGCAGTGGAAAACCGGGCCAACGAACTCATTTACGCGAATCTCCCGGTCGAGACGTATTGGGTGACGCCGGAAGAAGCAGAACGGATGCCGTTTCGCAAGCGTCCCGATGTCCAAGGTTCTGTCCGTGTTGTCGAGATGAAAGGGATCGATTTGTCGGCGTGCTGCGGCACCCATGTGAAACGCACGGGCGAAATCGGCGTGATCAAATTGCTGAAAGCAGAGCGCCATCGCGGCATGACGCGTCTTTCCTTTCTTTGCGGCGGCCGGGCGCTTGCCGACTACCAGCAAACCCACCGCGTCGTGCAGGCGGCAGCAGGTCGGTTCGGGACAAGCCGCGATCAGCTGCTCGACGTGATCGCAAAATGGGAACAAGAGAAAAAAGAATGGGAAAAACGGCTGCGCCAATACGAGGCAATCGTCTTTGCCGTCGAAGCCGAACGGGCCGCCGCCGAATCAGGACGTGCAGTGATTGGCCGTTACGACCAATATGGGGCAAAAGAACTGCAAATGATCGCCCGTCTGATCGCCGACCGTTATGGCAAAACCGCGCTTCTCGCCTCCACCTCCGATTGGCGCGCCGTGATCGCCAAAGCACCGTCTTCCTTGCTCCATGCAGGGAACTGGCTGAAAGAACAAGCCGCCCTGTTTGGCGGCAAAGGGGGCGGCAACGAGCGGCAGGGGCAAGCTGCTTTTCCGTCCCTTGAGGCGCTTAGCCAGTTCCTTTCCCGCGTGGAAACGGCAGGCATCGATTGACGGCTCCTGCCCGCACCGCCCGGTTGCTTCGATTCGTTTCGTCCTCCCGTCGGATCGATGCGATGTCCGCCATAGCCGACGGAGGGCGGTTTTTGTAAAATGAAAAACGAAATGTGCAGCTAAGGAGTTTGAAGAGATGAACGATCGACTCGTACAATCGCAAATCGAAGAGCTCGAACGAAAGCTGCGCGCTTATGAGCGGCTCATCGAAACGCTTCCGTTTCCGTTCACCTTTGCCGATTACGAAAGTGGAATCGCCATCGAAAAAAAGCGCGGCGACGTCCGGCCGCACCTTCGCACCATTCCACCGTCCCTTGAAAAGGAAGCCAAATGGCAGTGGGATATTGACTTGTATCACGACGTACCGTTTGAAAAAGTGGAAGCCTTTTTGACGCCGTTGCTCGATCTCGTGCCGCACCATATCGTTTTTGTCGACGACAAAGGGATCATCACGCTTTGCAATTTGCAGGCGGCCATTGACACGGGCGTCGAGCGCGACGCCATCATCGGCAAACATATTCGCGAGCTGCTGAAGCTGCCTGACGAGCTGATCGCAACGCTCGAATCGCTTGAAAAAGGCGAGCCGCTTTACAATTACGAAGTGCTCGACCGATTTTACGGCATCGTCAACACCCGTTTTATTTACAACGATGACGGATCGATCAAACGAGTCATCAGTATGTTTCAGTCGCTCAATATGATGAAAGAAACAGAAAAGCTGGCGGTCGCTGGCCGCATCGCCGCCGGCATCGCCCATGAAATCCGCAATCCGCTGACGACGGTGCGCGGATATTTGCAACTATTGAAAAGCGACTTGCCGGATCGCATCGCCTCGCTCGTTGAGCGGCTTTTAATTCCTGAGCTCGACCGGGCGAACGACATTATCACGGATTTTTTGAATATCGCCAAGCCGGCGGACGTCAAAATGGAGACGTTCAACTTGCACCGCTTTTTGCGCGACGATGTCGGCGTCCTATTGCAAAGCGAAGCGCTATTGCATAACGTCGACGTCCATTTTGACCTTGATGACCAGCTTGACGACTACGAAATGAACGGCGACCGCAGCCAGCTTTTGCAAGTGTTTTTAAACTTATTTCGCAACGCCGTGGAAGCAAAAGTGGCGAAAACGATGAAGGTGTCGATCTGCAGCCGAAAAATCAACCATCTCGTTCAGCTTCGCTTCTGCGACGATGGGCCCGGCATTCCGCCGTCGGTCATCGACCATGTTTTCGATCCGTTTTTTTCAACGAAGGAAACGGGAACTGGGCTCGGCCTGTCATTATCGAAAAAAATCGTCGAACTGCATCGCGGGACGATGAAAGTGCAAAGCGACGCGCACGGCACATGTTTTTTGATCGAATTCCCGCTTTGCAGCCAACCGCCGTTTCTTTCGTCATAAATCGCTTCCGAAGAGGGGGGTCATCCCAGCTTCGGAAGTGGAGAGATTGATGATTTAGAACAATGTGTCACTTTATTACGGAAAAGGAGGAGCCATTATGGCAACGACCGCTCCGCCCAACGGCAAATGGCGGCGCCTGTTCGCCTTGTTTCTTCCCATTTTTGTTTCGCAAACCGGTCAATATGCCATGAACTTTGTCGATGTCGCCATGTCCGGTCATGCGAGCGCCGAAGATCTTGCCGGCGTCGCGATCGGCTCCAGCTTATGGGTGCCGGTGTGGACCGGCGCCGGCGGCATTTTGCTCGCCTTGTCCCCGATCGTCTCGCATCATCTCGGCGCCGGACGCCATGACTCAATCGCCCGCGCCGTCGCCCAGGCGCTCTACTTGGCTGTCGCGCTTGCTGCCGCCATTGTCCTGATCGGCGCCGCTTCTGTGCCGTTTATCTTGAAACAGATGTCTTTGGATGAAAACGTTCGGCATATCGCCTTTCATTATTTGCGCGCCTTGTCGTTTGGGATCATCCCTCTGTTTCTTTATTCTGTGCTCCGCTATTTCATCGATGCGCTTGGGCAAACGAAAGTGACGATGTGGATTACGCTCACCGCCTTGCCGGTCAATATGCTGTTCAACTGGTTGTTGATTTACGGGCATGGCGGATTTCCGCGCCTTGGCGGCATCGGCACTGGTTACGCGACGGCGATCACGTATGCGTACTGCTTCGCGGCCGCTGCCTTTGCCGCTTTGAAATTTCGCCGCTTGGCTCCCTATCGTGTACTCGTCCGTTTCTACCGTCCGTCATGGGCCGCATGGAAAGAGTTGCTGAAAACCGGGGTGCCGATCGGGTCGGCCATCTTTTTTGAAACGAGCATTTTCGCTGCGGTGACGCTGCTTGTCGGCCGGTTTGGCGCGGAAACGGTCGCCGCGCATCAAAGCGCCCTCAACTTCGCTTCACTGTTGTATATGATTCCGCTCAGCTTATCGATGGCGCTGACGATCGCCGTGGGCGTTGAAGCCGGGGCCAACCGTTATGAAGCCGCCAAACAATATTGCTTGATCGGCATCACCCTCGCCTTGGCCGTCGCCGCCGCCGCTGCATTGTTTCTTTCCGTCTTCCGCGGCGATGTTGCTCGACTGTATACAAACGATCCGACAGTGGCGGCGTTGACGGAGAAGTTTTTGCTCTATGCGATCTTCTTTCAAGTTTCCGATGCCATCGCCGCTCCCATCCAAGGAGCGCTGCGGGGCTATAAAGAGGTAAGCGCCGTTTTTTGGTCCGCTCTTCTCGCCTATTGGGGCGTTGGGCTTCCGCTTGGCTGCGCGCTCGCTCTACTGACTGCCGCCGGGGCGTTCGGCTATTGGATCGGCCTGATCGCCGGATTGGCAACGGGCGCGCTGTTTCTCAGCTTTCGCCTGCGGGCCGTTTGGCGCAGACATGACAGCGGGCGTGCGCCATGCGCCTTTTAAGAGGGAGCGGTCGATAAACAAGGATGTCCCGCTCAGTTCTAGGGACATCCTTTTTGTTTCAGCATGATGGATCATGCAGTCGACAAGGCCGGTTTCCCTTAGCCGACCTCCTTAGGCGACGGCTGCTGCTTCATATACTGTAATACATCGAGGTCGATTTTTCCTTTCTCCACTTGGCGCTCCTCAAAATTTTCTGTATGTATATACACGGTCAGCGCCTCATGAAGCGCCTCGAGATCCGCCGAGCGCTCTTTCGATAAATAACCGAGACGGACCAAGTGGGCGGCCACCTCTTCCTTTACCGTTCCTTCAATCGCTGCCACTTTTTCGGGACGCGGTTTCTCAAAGTAAAGCTGGCGCAACTGATACAAGCGAATAAGCTCCTCGATCGGCCGCGGGTGATCATCGACGCGCAAATCGATATAGCGGTCATTGTAGCCGCC
>NZ_ATCO01000260.1:0-245 GCF_000422025.1 Geobacillus sp. WSUCF1
CCCGAGTTCGACAGTTTTGAGGCCATTTTAGGCAAATGAAAATGGTCAAAATGCTGTAATATCAAGGATTTCACGATGCGGATCCTAGAAAAAAACGCTGAATTTCATAGGCACACGATTTGATAATTTAACCTTTTAAAATAGCCGAATATCGTTTATAATATAGGCATGTACATACGGCGAGTCACACGCAAAAACAAAGATGGAACGACTGTTGCGTATCTTCAGCTTGCTCACAACGAATG
>NZ_ATCO01000261.1:0-7689 GCF_000422025.1 Geobacillus sp. WSUCF1
TTTTTTATGCCGCTCCTGCGTTGTGCGAATAAAATCGTCGTAGGAAATGTCGAGCTTCTTCCATAGCTCCTGAATGCCAGCGACGATCTCATCGACGTATTGCTGCGGCGTTACTCCTTTTTCTTCCGCCTTGCGCTGAATTTTTTGCCCATGCTCATCGGTGCCGGTCAAATACATGACATCGTAGCCGCGCATCCGTTTATAGCGAGCCATGGCGTCCCCCGCCACCGTTGTGTAAGCATGACCGATATGCAGGCGGTCGCTCGGGTAATAAATCGGCGTCGTCAAATAAAACGTTTTTTTCTCCATCGGTTAGGCCCTCCCTCGTACTGTTGAGCACAAAAGCCCCCGTCCGGCGACGAGAGCGGCGTTACTTCTATTTTACATAATTTTTTCATTCTACAAAAACATCTATTTCTCGTGGGCTGAAAAAATATACCCAAACCGGCAAAAATACGGCCGCGTTTTCAACCATCGCTGCGAATTTGTTATACAAGGATAGAGTTTAGATGGGCAAATTCATTCGTTTTCTCCTTTCTTTCTAAACAAACTTTTTTTTGAAATAACAATATACATTTTTTTTAAATTTTACATATTAAAGGATTGACGCTTAATGGAAACACTGATATGATTAGGTTGTAGGAAATTTGTCGAATATTGACGAATAAACGACAAAAAACTTTTTTGCGGAGAGGAGAATCGACGATGAAATCGACAGGGATCGTGCGTAAAGTCGATGAGTTAGGCCGCGTCGTCATTCCAATTGAGCTGCGACGTACGTTGGATATTAACGAAAAAGATGCGTTGGAAATTTATGTTGACGATGACCGCATCATTTTGAAAAAGTATAAGCCGAACATGACGTGTGTCGTCACCGGCGAAGTGTCGGACGACAACTTCAAACTGGCCGGCGGCAAAATCATTTTAAGCCGCGAAGGCGCGGAAATTTTGCTGCAGGAGATCCAACAGCATCTAGAAGCAGCAACAGACAAAGAAAAAGAATAAAAAAGTTTCTCTGGCTTCAGAGAAACTCTTTTTTTTTCTTCTTCTTGCTGTTGATGATACTGCCGATAAACGTCGCGTTTCGACATATTTCGATCACTGGCCGCCTGTTTCACCGCCTCCTTGACGGAAAGGCTGTGCTCGCGAATATAATAATCGACATGTTCGACAAGCGAAAGCGGCTGCCACCATTCCTCTCCCTCTTGCTCTTGTTTCTTCCCGTCTCGCGCCCCTTCGACAATGAGGCAAAATTCGCCCCGGATGTCATGTTCTTCCGCCCAGGCGACCGCATCGCTTAAATCGCCGCGGATGAACTCCTCAAACCGTTTCGTCAACTCGCGGCCAAGAGCGATGCGCCGATTGCCGAATATATCATACATAAGAGCGAGCGTTTCTTTCAAGCGGTGGGGCGCCTCATAAAAAATTAACGTCTCCGCCGCTGTTTTTAATGACAGCAGCTGCTCTTTTTTCTCTTTTTTCGCCCGTTTCAAAAAGCCGACAAACAAAAAGCGGTCCGTGGGCAGCCCGGAGGCGACAAGCGCTGTCAATGCCGCGTTCGCTCCAGGAAGAGGGACGACGCGGCAGCGCTCGGCAAGCGCCGCAGCAATAAGCTCATAGCCCGGATCGGAAATGCCGGGCATCCCGGCGTCGCTCACCAATGCCACCGTTTTTCCTTCCTTCAGCCATTCGACAAGCTGCCGGCCGCTCGCGTATTTATTATGCTCATGGTAGCTGACGAGCGGCGTATGAATGCCGAAATGAGCGAGCAGCTTTTTCGTCTGCCTTGTGTCCTCGGCGGCGATGACATCAGCTTCCTGAAGCGTCCTAACCGCACGAAACGTCATATCCTCCAAATTGCCGATCGGCGTCGGCACGATGTACAGCGTCCCTTGCTCCGTTTGTTCGGTAAAACTTTTTTGCTGCCAAAGCATCCTTGTTCCGCCCCTTTAAGATGAAATAATGCCATATAAGATCCGCTTCGTCTCCTCGGTATATTCGTTATTCTCATCATACACGACAAGCGGAGGCAACACTTTTAAGTCCGGGCTTGCATCTTTTGTCCCTTCAATTAAAATCATGTTCGCCTCTTTGCCCTCTTTCGGGTACACAAAGCGGAGCCGTTTCGGCTCAAGACGGTATTGGCGCATGAGCGTCACAAGGTCAAGCAGCCGCCCGGGCCGGTGGACGAACGCCGCCTTCCCTCCTTGCTTCAACAGCTGGCTGCTGACTCGAATCACATCCTCTAGGGTGCAATAAATTTCATGGCGGGCGATGGCGATATGTTCATTTTTGCTCAGTTCGTCTTTGCCGACTGCCGGAAAATACGGGGGGTTGCACGTGACGACATCGTACCGGCTGTAACCGATCCGTTGCGGCGCTTCTTTAATGTCGCCGTGTATGATCTCGATTTGTCCTTCAAGCCCGTTGTATTGCACGCTTCGCCTCGCCATGTCGCAAAGCCGTTCTTGAATTTCGATGCCGATGATCGTCCCTTTTGTTCGCCGGCTCAACAAGAGGGGAATCACCCCGTTGCCCGTGCACAAATCAACAATCTGCCCCTTTTGAATCGGCATATAGGCAAAATGAGCAAGGAGCACGGCATCAAGGGAAAACGAAAATACAGATGGACTTTGAATGATGCGGAGCTCTTCGTTAAACAAATAATCGAGCCGTTCATCCTCGTACAATTCCACCATGACGCACGATCCTCCATTGAAAAAAATAACCTTTCCGAAACGGAAAGGGTGGCGCTGCCTTTAGTTTTTGTTCAAAAACGACAAGCAAAACAAACAATCGCCCTCGGTGCGAATGCTTCCGTAATGGATGTGACAAATATGAAACCCTTCTTGGTAAAGGCGGGCTAAATTGTCATACCCTTCGCCAATGTCGATGAGTTTTTTGCCATGTTTGTCCCCTTTTCGTTTGCCTTCTTCCCATGCTTCTGACAATTGTTCAAGCCGACGGCGCAAATGAGCATTTTCGATTTGCAGCTGGTGATTCTCTTCTAACAGCTCCGTTACGCGCTGTTTCAGCTGTACCAGCTCGCGGTAAAAATAACTAAGTTGCTCTTCCATATTGGCCACTGATCGAAACACTTCTTTTTTATCTACTTTTTCCACTGGCCCCACCCCAAATTAATCTGCGACGCGAATGGACAACGTCCCGTTTTTCATCAGCTCATCGAGTGTATATTCGACGACCCGTCCGAATTCTGGAAGCTCGATTTGCAGCACCCGCTCTAAAATGTTCAAGCCGACGACTTTGCCGAAGCCGTGCGGTGTTTCGACATATTCCCCTAAATCCGGGAGTTGTTCTTTCGCCGTCTCATACTCTTCGTTTTCATATTTCAGGCAACACATCAGCCGGCCGCACAACCCGGAAATTTTCGTTGGATTGAGCGACAAGTTTTGATCTTTCGCCATTTTGATCGACACCGGTTCAAAATCGCCTAAAAACGTCGAACAACAAAGCATGCGGCCGCACGGCCCGATGCCACCAAGCATTTTCGCCTCGTCGCGCACCCCGATTTGCCGCAGCTCAATGCGCGTGCGGAAAATCGACGCTAAGTCCTTCACAAGTTCGCGGAAATCGACGCGCCCATCGGCAGTGAAATAAAAGATCACTTTATTGCGGTCAAACGTATATTCCACATCGACGAGCTTCATTTCCAGCCCGTGCTCCTCCACTTTGCGCAAGCAAATGTCATACGCCTCGCGCGCCGCCTTTTTGTTTTCTTCCACAACCCATTTATCTTTCTCATTCGCCACGCGGATCACTTTTTTGAGCGGCAGCACGATGTCGTTTTCGTCGACTTGTTTATTGGCGATGACGACTTTTCCGTACTCAATGCCTCGGACCGTCTCGACAATGACGAATTCGCCGACGGGAATAACGGCATCGCCAGGGTCAAAATAATAAATTTTCCCTGCTTTTTTAAAACGGACGCCGACTACCGTATACAACGGCTCTCCCTCCTTTACCGCTTTAATTGAAGAACGAGCTGCTCAACAAGCAACGCCGTGCTCATATTTGTTGTATTTAAACGCGTTTTCGCTTGTAAAATCGCTTCCATGCCAGCCAAAATCCGCCGCTGCGGGCAAGCAAGCGCCCATCGTTGCAGGCGGTCCAGCTGATCGCGGTATAACACGCCGTCCATCTGCCCGGCTTGAATATGCAACAAATCGCGGTATAAATATAAAAGCAAATCAAGTCCAAGGTCAAGCTGATGGCTTTCCAAAAAATGCGGAAACAAGCGGTCGTGGATGAAAAACAAAAGCTGCAGCTCCGGCTTGCCTAGCATCTCATACCATTGTAGCACTAATGTTCGCGCCTCGGCAAACCAACTATCTTTGGCAAGCGCCAGTGCTTCCTCGAAGCTGTTTGTCAAATGGGCAGCCAACAGCGCCAACGGCAACGGCACGTGCTCCTCGACAAGTCCCTGAGCGAGCTCTGCCGGCGGCAACGGCCGGAACGAAAGCACTTGACAGCGGGAAACGATCGTCCCTAGCAGGCGGTGGTATTGCTCAGTCAGCAATACCGCCACCGTCCCCGGATGCGGCTCTTCCAAAAATTTCAGAAGGCTGTTGGCAGCGCTTGTCGTCATTTGATCGGCGTGCTCAACGATGTACATTTTTTTATCCGACTCGACCGCTGTTTTCGAGAACTCTTGCTGCAGCCATTCGATTTGTTCCTTTTTGATTGATCCTCCATCTGGCCGATCACCCGGACGTCAGGGTGGTTGCCGGAGTCGATGCGCCGGCAGTTGCGGCACTCTAGACACGGGGAAACTCCGATTGGGGACAGACAAAACAAACGTTTCGCCAACAACAAACTGGCCGCTTTTTTGCCCGTCCCCCGCTGCCCCTCAAACAAGTACGCATGAGAAATCCGCCCTTTTTCCAAGCCGCTTTGCAGCATTTTCGCCACCACCGGCTGGCGTTTCGCTAGCTGTTCCCATCGCATCGCCATCACTCTTCCTTGATTTCTTATTTCTATTCTATCATGTCCGCTAGGAATCATCACGGTCGGATTCATGGAAATGGCGCTGTCATCTTCCTTTCAAACGGGAAAGCACCGCGGCCGTTGTTTCAGCGAATACATCATCAAGCGGGCGGTTCGCGTCGATGACGACAATGCGGTCGGCAAACCGTCTAGCGAGTTCCCGATACCCTTCTCGCACCTTCTCATGAAAAGACAACGTTTCAAGGTCAAGCCGATTCACTTCCCGGCCGCGGTTCCGTCGGATTCGTTCAAGCCCAATTTGCGGATCGATATCAAAATAAATCGTCAGCGACGGCATATACCCATCAATAGCGAACTCATTAATTTTCCATACTTCCTCAATGCCAAGCCCGCGGGCAAATCCCTGGTAGGCGAGGGAACTGTCAACAAACCGGTCGCAAAGGACGACGCACCCAGCCTCAAGCGCCGGCACGATTTTCTCAAGCAAATGCTGTCGGCGCGCCGCCGCATACAAAAGCGCCTCCGTCCGCCCGTCCATTTCCGTATAATCACAGTTTAAAATGATGGAGCGAATCGCCTCGGCAATGCGCACCCCGCCCGGCTCCCTCGTCGCCACGACGTCAATCCCCCGCTCACGCAACAACGACTCCAATTTGCTGATCATCGTCGTTTTGCCGGCTCCTTCCGGCCCTTCAAACGAAAAAAAGCATCCGTTCATCACTCGCGGCATCCTTTCCATCCTTCCTATTCGTATACAACCAACTGACCATCTTTCAGCCGGCTTCCGCCTTGTATGTGCGCCCGCTGACAAAGAAGCTGGCGGATCTGTTCAATATGGCCGCTGCCGATCCGTTCTCCGACCCACACGAGCGGCACCCCAGGCGGATATGGAATGACCGTTTCCGCTGCTATATGTCCTTCAGCTTCCTCGAGCGCCACAGCTTTTGTCCGCAAATGGCGCAGTTCATTATACGGGACTAAAACCGATAGCAGCGGTCCGAGAAAAGGCGAAGCGTCACACACCGGCGCCTCGCCATCTGGCAAATCGCGCCACGCTCGTTTGATTTTCTCCGCTGCTTCCTGAAGCCGCCCGGTTACCGCCAGCGGGCAAACGAAAAGCACGTTCATTCGATCAGCAAGCTCGACAAACACCCCTTCGCGCTCAAGCCAACGTTGCAGTTCATACCCGGTCAAGGAACAGCGCGTCTGCACCGTTACTTTCAGCGGGTCGGTCTGTACGCCAAAATGGCGGGAACAAACGACTGCCACCCCGTCAATATCGGCCAAGGCTGCTTTAAACTTCTCAATTTCTGCCACGATCGCCGCCGCATCGCTTTTTGAAAGCTGGGCGACATAACTCCGCGCCAAATCGAGCGACGCCATAATCGGGTAAGACGGGCTGCTTGACTGAAACAACTGCAAAAAATATTTCAACCGCTCAAGATCAACCCGCTCGCTGTTTACATGCAAAAACGCTCCCATCGTCATCGCCGGCAACGTTTTATGCGCCGACTGCACGACAACATCGGCGCCATAGCGAAGCGCCGATGTCGGAAAAGGGGGGCCGACAACGAAATGGGCGCCATGCGCCTCATCAACCAGCACCGGAATGCCATGTTCATGAACTAGACGGACGATTTCTGTCAAATCGGCGGCCATTCCATAATAATTTGGGTTCGTCAATACAACCGCAGCAACATCATCATGAAGCGCCAACGCCTCTTTGACCGCTTTAGGACGAATGTGCGAAGCGACACACACATCACGATCAAACTCGGGAGCAAGTAGAACAGGAGTGGCTTCCATGAGTTGCAATGCATGCATCACCGATTTATGGCAATTGCGTTGTACAATCACTTTCTTCCTCTTTCCATCACACACGGCGGCGATCATTGCCAAATTCCCTGCCGTCGAACCGTTCACAAGGAAAAACGTCTCCCTAACGCCATACAGCTCCGCCGCCAGCGCCTGCGCCTCGGCAATCACCGACTCAGGATGATGCAAGTCATCCAAGCCGGAAATTTCCGTCGCATCCAACGCCAACAGCGGCGCAAACATATCTCTCCCTCGTTTCGAAAACAAAGCGCCGTATTTATGTCCCGGCACATGAAACGAAACCGGGCGGCGCGCCCAATGGTGCACGAGAGCGTCATATAAAGGAGTTTTCGTTTGATCCATCATCATCCTCTTTCCTTGCTGTCTGTCCCAGAACGGCCATCATCCGGGCAGACTGCCGAAATGCATGGGATATGCAGGAGAAACATCAAACATATAGTATCACAAACGCCCGAAAAAACGCACGAGTCGCGTCAATCGCAAATAAAAACAGGCCCAAATGCAGGCCCTGATTACGAGTGAATTTTCGATGTAAACATTTTGCGCAGCTGCCGCACATAAAACGAGTAGTTCGGGTCGTCCGTATTCGTTTGCACAATCGCCCGGTTGCAGTCCAAACAAAGAAAATGGCCAAAAAGGAAAATCCCTTCCTTTTTTTCCTGTTCACAAACGATGCATACATGTTCGCGTTGATTCCGGTCTGCTATTGATGTCCTCACGCTCTCCACCTCCCATCCTCTATGTTTCCCACATTGCTAACATTCTATACTAGTAGATGAAAGGAAGAGAGACATTGAGCGGGTCCTTATCGTTTTTTCCTCAAAAAACGAAAGCAGCCAATTGCACCAATGCAACTGGCTGCTCGTTTATTGCCTAGCAGCGACCTAC
>NZ_ATCO01000262.1:0-14720 GCF_000422025.1 Geobacillus sp. WSUCF1
TTTTTAGATGATTGGCTAATCCTATAATTTTGGCGTTAATGTTTTCAATATCAAGGGCTTTCTCTAATTCCGATTTTCTCGTTCTTAACAATCGAATATCGCGCTTAATTTCTTTGACCTTGGCATTGACTTTTTCCATATCGGGAATCATTCTAGCGGCGAATCCTTTTTTATGAAAGCGCCGCTTTCCTGCCTCAATACAAAAGCCAAGAAACTTAACCCGTTGTTCGCGGATATCTGCAATGAACGTTTTCTCATCCGATAGAGTTAAGTGCAACTCACAGGCTAAATACTGCTTACATTGCTCCCTTATTTTTTCCGCATATTCTTTCGTATCCGTAAGAATAACCCAATCATCAGCATAACGAATGTAAAAGACGGGATGATGTCCCTTGTTCCTTAACGCCGCTAATGCGTTTTTCTTTTCCCGATAGTTTGCGTTATTAGGGTGATACTCATATTCTTGGCCAACCATCCAGTCAAAGCTGTTGAGATATACATTAGCCAACAACGGGCTAATAATTCCTCCCTGAGGAATCCCCCTAGCGGTTGGATAGAATTTACCTTGTATCACTTGCCCCGCCTTCAGCATTTTCTTAACGATGCATAGTACCCGTTTATCCCTAACGCCCATATTCCACATGATGTTCAGAAGCTTCTTATGATTGATGTGATCAAAATAACTTTCAATGTCACCTTTTACAACCCAATACAGCTTGCTTCCGTTGATGATTTTCAGCATCCAGGCTAAGGCATGTTCGGTGGAGCGATACGGTCTGAACCCATAACTGTGCGGATAGAATTGGGCTTCGAAAATCGGCTCGAGCACTATCCGGAGCATCTCTTGGATGATTCTATCCGTCACCGCGGATATTCCTAAGGACCTCGTTTCCCCTTCCTCATTCGGACTATTGCCTTTTCTTTTTGAGCTTTTGGCATTTCCTTTGGGCTTGTTGCACCTTCTCACTGGTATAGGCTTATAGTCATTGAGTTTGGCTTTTATCATCCCGAAAACCTTTTCCGTTGGCATAAGCAAATAATCATCTACTATTTTCTGATCAATCCCCGCCGTTTTGCTACCTTTATTGCTTTTAATATTGCGAATAGCTTCTAAAATGACAACATCATTTTGAAGCAACTCAAGCATCCCGTAAAAATGTTTTCCCTTTTTAGCTTCTTGATAAAGAAGATCCAAGCAGTTTCTCAAGTCCTGTTCGCTTTTTACGACAAGTTTGTTTACCTTCATGCTCCTTTCTCCCTTTTTATAATACTGGGTGGAAGTGCCATGAATTAGCCTGCTTGCCGTAACATGTAGATACTTTGCCGCCCCGGCTGGTTCCCTTCACTCCAGAGCGTTTTTTCCTCCCCCATCGTTGCCTTTGGGGTTCAAACGGCGCTCCTTCATCATTACTATGGAACCGCTGACTCCCCCTAAGATATCATCGACCAGCCCTGTCTCCTCCTTAGGGGGCCTCTCACGTTCCCTACAGCCTATCCCTTCTTTTGAACGCCCTTAGGTGCCTACTCTACTCGGCAGGACCTCTGATTGGAACGTCCGCTACCCATCAGAGCAGTAACCGAACTAAGCCAGCCGGTTAAAGGAAACACCGCAAACAAGACACGGTGGTTCGTCCTGTATGGTCCCTTTTCAGGGAGCACCGGTAACCGAGCTTCACGCATAGGTTCCTTTCGTCACCATAGGCGTCTTTTAAGGAGCCCCGCACCACTTTCGCCATAGCACATTTTGCGGCCTTAGGCTACTTGGGTTACGACTTCACCTGGCTTCATACATCCCGGTGAGGGTGCACCGGAATGCATGCAGGAGTCTCAGGCTCGTGGATATAGGACTATCACCACGGGAAGGAATTTCACCTTCCAACTCGGCTGTAGAGTTGTCCCGATGTTCCCATCGGACTCCGCTTTCGTGCCTACGCACTTATACGGAAACGTGACGCACCTTGCTCGCCCGTGTCAGGCTGGGAAAGCAGCAATTCATCGATATTGACCCCTAATTTTTGTGCATAGATGGGGTCGAGCGATAGCGATAGGTAATAGTCACCCTCGGCATTACCCGGAGGGGCTATTTTCCCCCGCTTCACACCGTGCGTGCGAGTTTCCCCGCACACGGCGTTCCATCGAGTACCCCGGTTACTAATCCGCTCTAGACTTTACTAGTGTACGCACTTTCTGTATTCCTCGAGTTTACTTATTGTGTAATGGCGTACATCTTGTCTTGTAGGTCGCGGAATTCCTGCTCCGACCTAGGAATGATTAGTTCTTGAAACGTTTGGTTGATAGTATCAAATCCTTTCTAGCGGATTTGTACCATACACGTTTTTAGTCAGTTTTGCTCACCGAAACCCTTACGGATTTCCTCACGGCTTCCTAATCATTGTCTGGGTTAGTAACCTAGGGTACTCGACTATGCCCCTTCGCTCCGCAGGAGTTACCCTGCTTCATCACTACTACGGGCTGCTGCCCCACCCCTTCAGCAGTCATTTCCTCCTGCTTAGCGGCATCGGGATGCGCATCCCTTGGCATCCGCTGGGGTGGTTCACCTGTACCGCATCACCTATCCTTGCATGCTCCCTTAGGCTCCACCTCTGACCCGTCAGCCGCCTTTCTGCCCATGGTTGGAGGGCTCAAGGCAAAGATCCTCTACGGGATCAATCCAGACTCGGCAAACACGAATACCTCATCCAGGGCTGAACCTCACTTAGGAGGTGAGCGCCTTCTTTTTTCGGCGCCCCACGCCTTACGAGCCGTACTTCCGGTGGTTCGTTCCAACGCTATGCGTTCTCTAGCCATAGGAGCTTTATGGACCCCCGGCTACTTCGCTAACCGCTTCTCAGGTCTGCTTTTCGCCGTCCTCTCCGAGCTTCGTACAGCCATGTTGCGCACCATGACCGCACGTCGGGGTATTAGGGCGGGAATGCCAACCTTCATTCCCGTCTCGGATTTTCACCGAGCTCTCGGTGATGCAGTTAGGACCTACTCATGCTCAGTCCCGCTGACTTTTCGCACGGCGTTTCCGCCATACTTCAGTCAGCAACAGGTCGCACCGTGCTCTGCGTCGATGAAAGCTGCTTGCCCGCCCCGCTTTTGCACTTCCGCGATCGCGTGAAGGGCAACGGTCGTTTTCCCGGACGATTCCGGGCCGTAAATTTCCACAATCCGCCCGCGCGGATAGCCGCCGACGCCTAACGCGATGTCGAGCGCCAGCGAACCGCTCGGCACGACCGACACTTTGCGGTCGACTTGCTCGCCGAGCTTCATGATGGCCCCCTTGCCAAACTGTCGTTCAATTTGTTTTAATGCCTGCTCCAATGCAGCTTGACGATCTTGGTTCACTAACCTACTCCTCCTTATTCTAGGACTACTTATACTATACCGCGTTTTGCGGCCATTGCCAAGCAAAAAACGAACGTCCATTCGTTTTTTCGGTGGAGAAACTAGCAACAATCGCCATACTCATGCGGTGGAAAAAACGATGTGCGGTGGAGAATGGAGAAGGAAGGGGGCGGCCGATCAGCAGTCGGCCGCGAGCATCTCAAGCAGAAAAAAAACAGCCGTATTTGGCGGTGCGGATGCGAATGGCATCACGCGTGCCGGACAGCGTCAGACGGTGGACAGTTGCATCGCGCCCGCGGACGGCGATGCCGATATACACGGTGCCGGGCGGGTGGCCCTCAAGCGGATCGGGTCCGGCGACGCCGGTGAAGCTGATGCCGATATCCGCATCGCACATCGCGCGGACGTTTTCAGCAAGCAAACGGGCGCACGGCTCGCTCACCGCCCCTTCTGCCTCAAGCAGCGTGCGCGGTATGCCAAGCACCTGTTCTTTGACGCCGTTTGTGTAGCAGACGACACCGCCCTGCACGACTTGCGACGCGCCGGGGAGGGCGGTGAGCTGTTCGAGGAAAAGGCCGCCGGTCAAACTTTCGGCCGACGCGATCGTCCATCCTCTTTCTTTTAACCGCTCGAGCGTCTTTGTAAACAACGTTTCATCGTTATATCCGTAGCAGTGGCGGCCGACACGCGCCAAAATGGCCGATTCCACTTCGTCAAGAAGCCGCTTCGCCTCCGCCTCATCCTGATGCTTCGCTGTCAGACGAAGCGTCACTTCACCGTCGCCGGCCAGCGGCGCGATCGTCGGATTCGACTGGGCGTCGATCAAATCCGCAATCGCCGTCTCGAGCGCTGATTCACCGATGCCAAAAAAGCGGAGCACGCGCGACTCGATGCGCTCGGAAAGCGAAAACGTACGGCGCAAAAAGGCGTTTCCGTATTTTTTGAACATCGGCCGCATTTCTTTCGGCGGCCCGGGCAGCAACATGTACGTAATGCCGTCTGCCACAAGCGCCATCCCTGGCGCCATGCCGTGCTCGTTTTTCAGCACCGTCGATCCTTCCAAGACGAGCGCCTGCTTTTTATTGTTTTCTGTCATCGGCCGGTTTGTGCGGGCAAAATACGCCTCAATCGCTCGGAGCGCTTCCTCGTCGATCACGAGTCGGCGGCCAAGCAAACGGGCGATCGTCTCCTTCGTTAAATCGTCTTTCGTCGGGCCGAGGCCGCCGGTGAAAATGATGAGGTTCGCTCTCGTTTGCGCCGTTTTCACCGCCTGTTCGAGGCGGCCGGCGTTGTCGCCGACGACGGTATGGAAATAGACGTTAATGCCAAGCATCGCCAGCTGCTGCGACAAAAACTGGGCGTTCGTATTGGCGATTTGCCCAAGCAACAGCTCGGAGCCAACGGCAATGATCTCCGCGTTCAACAGACTTTCTCCCCCTTTGCGGCCGGCTATTTCGAATGGGAAAACGCATGTCTGTTTTTCGCAAAATAATCCCAGCCAGACCAAATCGTGAAAATGACCGCCACCCACAGCGCCAATTCAGCGAACGGAAACGAAATGAGCGAGAATGGGAAGTTATGTAACAATAAAGCGGAAATGGCGACAATTTGCGTCCATGTCTTGATTTTGCCAAGCATGTTGGCAGCGACGACTTCCCCCTCGCCGGCAAGCACGAGCCGCAAGCCGGTGACGGCAAACTCGCGGCTGATGATGACAATCACCATCCACGCCGGAACGGCCCCGAGCTCGACAAGCACGATAAGCGCCGCCGACACAAGCAATTTATCGGCAAGCGGATCTAAAAATTTTCCTAAATTCGTCACCAACCCGTATTTGCGGGCATAGTAGCCATCGATCCAGTCCGTCGCTGAGGCGATGATGAAAATGAGCGCGCCGGCAAGATGGGCAACCGGAAGCTCTGTCCCGCCGATTTGGATGCTTCCCCACCCGAACGGAACGAGCATCACGATCAAGAAAAACGGGATGAGCATAATGCGCGCTACCGTAATTTTATTCGGCAAGTTCACCACAAATACCTCCGCTCATTCAACATAGTTCAGTCCGTGCGAAAAGCAGGCGCCTTCCTGCGGAAAAGCGCCCTGTTCCATCATTTCTTCAACACGAAATGCAGCTTTTGGTATACTTCCTCTTTCGGGGCAAACGGATAGGCAAACGGCTGGCCGTTTACCTTCATGTCGACGTCCAGCGTACGCCCGATTTTCACCCATACTTCGCTTTCGGCCGACAGATCGAACGTTTTCGTCTGCCCGCTTGTCAAGTTGCCGCGGTAAAACGTATGGCCTTTCGTATTGTATACTTCGACCCATGACGTTCCTTTGGATGAAAGCTCGATGGAAAACGCGCCGGAGCTGGCGACTTCAATCGTCGCCGTGTTGCCGCGCTTTTCCGTCACATTCATCGCCGCAGCCGGCTGTTCTTCTTCGCCAGTCGGCGCTGGCTGTTCATTTTGCTGTCCGTTTTCATTCGTTGCCTTCTCGTCCGTTTCCTTCGCCGGCTGCTTTTGTTTCGCTTGCTCAAGCGGCGAATGTTTCGGCTTTTCGACCTCCGCTGTTTTTGGGCTTGTCTTTGTCGGCGGCTCATTTGCGGCGCCGTGCTGGAGCAGCACCCAAACGAGGACTGCCGCCCCGATGACGACCGCCGCGACAACCACTTTCGGCAGCCAATCGAGCCATTTCGCCCCCTCGGCAGACAGTTGCTGGTGCGTCTTCACGCGCGACAGCGTCTGCGGAATGTCATCTTGATAAGACTGGGGAATGTCCTGTTTATACTGTTCAAACAGCTCATCCGGATCAAGCCCGACCGCTTCAGCATATTGCCGGATGAAGGCACGCACATAAAAATTTCCAGGCATGATGGCATAGTTGCCTTCTTCGATGCCGATCAAATACCGCTTTTGAATTTTCGTCATCTCCTGCAGCTCGTCCAAACTCATCTTTTTTTCTTCCCGTGCTTCCCGCAAACGTTTTCCTAGTTCCGTCAACGGCCAACACCTTCCACTTTTTTTAAATTAAAACCCAAATTCGGAAAACCCGTCATCGCCCAACAATGACGGGCGGTCAATCGCTTCGTAGGAAATATCTTCGTCCGGTTCATGGCGCAGCTCAATCATATAATCAAAATCATCGAGCGTGTATTCCGTATGGCGAACAAACATGTCCGGATGCTCGACGACTTTCGTCGCCTCAAGGCGCATGAGCTCACGGATGAGCTGCCAGTGCTGCTCGTTCCCGCGGCGCGTTGAGACGATGCCGTCGATAATGAAAATGTTGTCCTCGCTATACTCATCTTCCATCAACTGCGTGCGAACCGTCTGTTTAATCAGCGTCGATGAAACAAACAGCCATCGTTTGTTGGCGCACACGCTGGCGGCGACGATCGATTCTGTCTTGCCGACGCGCGGCATCCCGCGGATGCCGATGAGCTTATGCCCTTTTTCTTTAAAAAGTTCCGCCATAAAATCGACAAGCAGTCCAAGTTCATCACGGACGAAGCGGAACGTTTTTTTGTCATCGGCATCGCGCTGGATATAACGGCCGTGGCGGACGGCGAGGCGGTCGAGCAGCTTCGGCTGGCGCAGCTTCGTCACCGTAATGTTGTCCATCGTCCGCAAGATCGTCGCCAACCGTTCAATTTGCTCGTTATTGTCGCACAAAAGCAACATGCCGCGGCGCGAATCCCGGACACCGTTGATCGTCACGATGTTAATGGACAACATACCGAGCAGCGAAGCAACGTCGCCGAGCAACCCCGGGCGGTTGACATGAATTTCATATTCCAAATACCATTCCTGCTTGCCCATCCCGTCTCCTCCCTTGCCGGTGTCCGCACGAACGCCTTATGCTAAGTTCATACTACTATAATTATAAATGGAAAAGCAACCGAAAAGGAGGAAGAAAAAAGAGAGGGAGGCCCCTCTCTTTTACCGGGTGATTATTTTTGTTGGACCAGCTTGACCATCATGTTGGCAAGGGCGTGCTGCTCTTTTTCATCCGCAACGCTCCAAAGATCAGCGAGCACCCGTTCTTCCGGGTTTTTCGGGTCGACGTGTTTCGCCAAATAATCCCCGATTTGGTAAGCGACATCTGTGATCACTTGCTGGGTCAATCCTTGCTGTTGCGCTTGTTCTAAACGTTCCGCCAAAAAGTCTTTCCATTGTTCAAAGTTATCCAGTACCGACATGTCAATCCCTCCTTGTTGAATGTTTCAAGGATAGTTTGCCTGCCGAACCGGAAAATATACGTTCAACAATACCAGCCGCCGTTGACGGAAATGACTTGGCCGGTGATATACGAAGCGCCATCAGACAGCAAAAACGCCACCGTTTCCGCCACCTCATCCGGGGTGCCGAGCCGGCCGGCTGGAATTTCGTCAGTGAGCGCTTCCAGCTCCTCAGGACGAAACACCCGCAGCATATCGGTATCAATCGCCCCCGGTGCAACAGCGTTGACGCGAATGCCGCTTGGGGCAAGCTCCTTGGCCAGCGCCTTGGCAAACGCGTTCTGCCCTCCCTTTGTCATCGAGTACACCGCCTCGCATGAAGCGCCGCACAATCCCCAAATCGAGGAAATGAACACAATATGACCGCGCTTTCTCGCCACCATTGATGGGATCAGCCTTTTGATGAGCAACACCGGGCTTGTCATGTGAAGCCGCACCATCCGCTCGATTAATTCATCGTTCATGTCGGTCAACAATCCGTAATAGCTTGCACCGCTGTTGTAAACGATGGCATCAACCGGGCGATCGATTTGCGAAACGAGCTTTTCCACCCCATCCGGTGCCGACAAATCGGCCTCAATCGGCACAATATGCACATCGTTAAGCTCTTCTTTCAGCGCTTCAACAGGCGCCCGTCGCCGATAGTAATGGAGAAAAAGTCCGTACCCCTCCCGAGCGAGCACACGGGCGATGCTTTGTCCGATGCCTCCAGAGGCTCCCGTAATCAAGGCGTAGCGCATGAAACCATCCTCTCCTTTTTGCCGCAAAAAAGCATCCTTCTCAGGAAGGATGCCTTATTGCCCTTTTGGAACGACTTCGCAAACCGCGATTTGCGAATCGCGGAAGCAAGAAGAGGCAACCGCCGAGATATCGTCCATGGCAAGGGATGAAAGCGCCGGCAAAATGTCAAACAAGTTGGATCCGTAAAACGCGTAGCGCGTAAACTGGTTGGCGATGTATTCCGGCGAGTTGAGCGCGCGCAAAAAGGCGCCGATTTTTTTCTTTTTCACCCGTTCAAACTCTTCCTTTTTGACTGCTTCCGACGAAAACGACAGCAGCACCGTTTGAATTTCCGAAGCGAGCCGTTCAGCGTCCCTTGTATCGCCGCCGATCAACGCGAAGCCGAACCCGCGCTCTTCTGTATAATCGTACATAAATGTATCATCGATCAATCCTTCGCGGTACAGCCGTTCATAATGCGGCGAGCTTTTTCCAAACAAATAGTCCAATGCGACGTGGAAGGCAAGCTCATGCCGAAGTTTTTGTTCGCCGGCTTCAGGAACGGACGGCGCTTTGATGCCGACAAAGCACTTGTTCGTCTGCACATGCATCGGAATCACTTTTTTCTTTTCCGCTACTGCGCTCGGTTCTTCATACGCAAATCGCTTCACTTCCGGAGCTTGCGGGAACGACTTTTTCGCCTGGTTGTCGCGGATTTGCTGCATGATTTTTTGTTCATCGACCGGGCCGACGACAAACAAAAGCATGTTGCTCGGGTGGTAAAACGTTTCGTAGCACTCATACAGCAACTCTTTCGTAATTTGGGCGATCGATTCAACTGTGCCGGCGATGTCGATTTTGACCGGATGGTTGTGATACATGCTTTCGATGGCGCCGAAATAGACGCGCCAGTCTGGGTTATCGTCGTACATCCGGATTTCCTGGCCGATGATCCTTTTTCTTTTTCCACTGTCTTGTCGGAAAAGTACGGGCTTTGCACAAAATCGATCAACGTTTCCAAGTTTTTCTCGACGTTGTCGGTGCTTGAGAACAAATAGGCGGTGCGGGTGAACGTCGTAAAGGCGTTCGCCGAGGCGCCTTGTTTGCTGAACTGCTGAAACACGTCGCCGTCTTCTTTTTCAAACAGCTTATGCTCCAAAAAATGGGCGATGCCGTCCGGAACGCGCTTCATCTCCGTTTTACCGAGCGGGACGAACTGGTTGTCGACCGAACCGTAGTTCGTGGTGAATGTCGCATACGTTTTGTTGAATCCTTTTTTCGGCAAAATGTACACGTCAAGGCCGTTGTCCATTTTTTCATAAAACAGCTCTTCGTGCAGCGTCTCATACACCCGTTTTTCCATCTTCCGTCGCCTCCATTCCGGTCAAAAAGTACACCGTATCAAGCTTCACCTTGTCAGCGACGCGCACCACATCCTCGCGCGTCACTTGATCGGTGCCGGCCATCCATTCATCGATCGGGCGCTTTCGCGTTGAGACGACGTTATGGTACAACACCTCGACAAGCCCGCGCGGCGTATCGAGCGTCTCAAGCAGCTGGTTGCGGATGACCACTTTCGTCTGCGCCATTTCTTCATCTGTGAAATCGCCGTTTTTCATCGCCTGCATTTGCTCATCGATGATGCGGCGCGCCTTCTCATAGTTGGCCGGTTCAATGCCGGACATGACCATCAAAAGCCCTTTATGGCTCTCAAGCCTTGAGGCGGCATAATAGGCAAGGCTTGCCTTCTCGCGGACGTTGATGAACAGCTTCGAATGGGAAAAACCGCCAAAAATGCCGTTAAACATTTGCAAGGCGTAATAATCGTCATCTTCATACGTCACATTTGTCCGATAGCCGATGTTGAGCTTTCCTTGCTTCACGTCTTGCCGCTCGATGACTTCGCGAACTTCCCCTTGCGGCTTGACAGAAACCGACGATGCGCGCTCCCGCTTTGGACGATCCGGCAGAGAAAAACGCTGCTTCACCGCATTGAGCACCGCCTCTTCAGCCACGTCGCCAATGACATATAGATCCAGCTCATCCTCGGCCAGCGCTCGTTCATAATAGCGATACAGCCCTTCCGCCGTGATGCCGTCCACGTCTTCAAGCTCGCCGTTTGGAGAGAGGGCGTACGGTTCGCCTTTGCACATTTCTTCTACAAGGCGCATGTTCGCATAGCGCATTTTGTCATCATACACCGCCTGAATGCGTTGACGGAGCGCCCGCTTTTCCTGCTCAACAATGTCAGTGACAAACCGGCCGCCATCAAGCGCCGGGCGGAACAGAAGATCGGCCAAGAACTGAAACGCTTTCGCAAGAAGCGGCGTTTGCTCCGGCAAAAATCGTTCATTGGCGACATCGATGCGAATCGTCATGATATGATGTTCGCCTTTTTTCGTTAAATCGACGTTCAGCGTCGCCCCATACAGTTCATCCAAATAGGTGCGCAGCGCCTTAACGCTCGGATAGTCGGCCGTGCCGCTTTGCAAGACGTATGGCAAAAGCGCGCGCAGCGTGACCGTCTCTTTAGCAAGAGGGGCCTTCATTTTCCAAACGATCGTGTTCGTTTTGTACTTATCGGTCGAAATCGTATGGACGCGAACCGGTCCGACCGCTGTGACTTTTTCGTCGACCAATCCAACTCCTCCTTACTTTTTCTCTTTGCAGATATGCACTATCTTTCATTTATTGTAAAGCGTCTTATCAACAATATACCTTTTGCCAATGGAAAAATGCAAATCATTCCATTCAGCAAAAACGGCCGTCCGTTTTTCGGACAGCCGCTTTCATCACCGTTTTCCTTTGATGTATGGCGTGCCAGCCGCTTTCGGCGCCTCAGCGCGGCCGATGAAGCCCGCCAGCGCCAAAATCGTGAGTGCATACGGGGCGATGAGCAAGTAAACGGTCGGGACGTTTTTCAAGAACGGAATCGTTTGCCCGACGATGCTTAAGCTTTGCGCCAACCCGAAAAAGAGCGCCGCCCCCATCGCGCCGATCGGATGCCACTTGCCGAAAATCATCGCCGCAAGCGCCATAAATCCGTGCCCGGAAATCGTCGCATGGCTGAAATCGCGGGAAATGATCGTCGCGTATACCGCACCGCCCAAGCCGCCGAGCGCGCCGCTGATCATGACAGCGATGTAGCGCATTTTGGCGACATGAATCCCCATCGTATCCGCCGCCATCGGATGTTCGCCGACCGCACGCAGCCGCAGGCCAAACGGCGTTTTGTAAATGACATACCATGATACAAACGCCAGCGCAATGGCGATATACGACGGCGCGTACGCGTTGGAAAACAACAGCGGCCCGATGACGGGAATGTCGCTTAACACTGGCACGTCAATTTTGTCAAACCCAACTTGAATTTGGTCCGTCTGCCCCTTGCCGTACATTTTCTTCACTAAAAACAGCGACAGACCAAGCGCCAAAAAGTTGATCGCCACCCCGCTTACGACTTGGTCGGCGCGAAATGTGACCGACGCGACAGCGTGCAGCAGGGAAAATACAGCGCCGACCACCATGGCAGCCAATAAGGCAAGCCACGGCGTCCATTCGCCAAACCGATCGGCAAACGTCAAATTAAAGACGATGCCGACAAACGCGCCGATGGTCATCAATCCTTCAAGCCCGATGTTGACGACGCCGGACCGTTCGCTAAACACGCCGCCAAGGGCGGTGAAAATGAGAGGAGCCGCAAAGAAAATCGTTGTCGGGACAATCGTTTGCAAGACGTCATACACGCTCACTTACTCCGCCCCCTTTTGCCAACGAGATAACAGCCAGCGGATCATGTAGCTGGATGCAACAAAGAAAATGATGAGCGCGATAATAATATCGACGAGTTCGGTCGGCACGCCGGCGCTTGACGGCATTTCCAACGCCCCGACTTTTAAGGCGCCAAACAACAAGGCGGAGAGCAAAATGCCAAACGCGTTGTTTCCTCCGATCAAGCAACCGCGATGCCATCAAATCCAAGGCCGGTAAAGCCGGCTTTCGTCGAGATGTTTCCAAATGTGCCAAGCCCCTCCATCGCCCCGGCGACGCCGGCAAAAGCGCCGGAGATGACCATCGCTAAAATGATGTTGGCGCGCACATTCATGCCCGCGTACTGTGACGCATGCTGATTGAAACCGACCGCCCGCAGCTCAAACCCTTTCGTCGTCCGCTCAAGCAAAAACCACATGACAAATGCGGCGGCGACAGCGATGAAAATGCCGTAATGCATGGTGGAATGATGCGTAATGGCATCAAAAAAGTCGGAGTGAAGCGATGCGCTTTCTTTCACCGGCTTTGATTTAAATCCCTCATCAGACAAAACGGAACGGATGATGGCGTTCGTTACATGCAAAGCAATATAGTTCATCATGATCGTAATAATGACTTCGTGCACTTTTAAATACGCCTTCAGCACACCCGGAATCAAGCCCCATAGCGCCCCGGCCAACGCGGCGGCCAACAAGGCAAGCGGCAAATGGATGATTTTGGGCAAATCAAAGGACACCCCGACCCAGACGGCAGCGAGCCAGCCGACGATCAGCTGCCCTTCAACCCCGATGTTAAACAAGCCGGTGCGAAAGGCAAACGCCACCGCCAAGCCCGTTAAAATGTATGGCGTCGTCTGGCGGATCGTTTCGCCGATATAGTACGTATCGCCAAACGCCCCGTACACGAGAGCGTAAAACCCAGCGATCGGGTTGTAGCCGCTTGCAAGCATCACGATCGAACCGGCGATCATGCCAAGAAGAACGGCCAACAATGGTATCAAAAATTGCTGGAGACGATTCGACTTCATCACGACACACCTGCTTCCTTCCGTTTGCTTCCAGCCATCAACAGCCCGAGCTCCTGTTCGGTTGTTTCTTTCGGATCAACGATGGCGACGATGTTTCCTTCATAAATGACAGCGATCCGGTCGCTGACGTTCATCACTTCGTCAAGCTCAAACGAGACGAGCAGCACCGCTTTCCCGCGGTCTCGCTGTTCAATGAGCCGCTTATGAATAAATTCGATCGCTCCAACATCAAGCCCCCTCGTCGGCTGGGCGGCGATCAACAAGTCCGGGTCGCGGTCGACTTCACGGCCGATGATCGCTTTTTGCTGGTTTCCGCCCGATAGCGCCCGCGCCTTCGTATATTCATCCGGCGTGCGCACGTCAAATTCGCGGATGAGCTGGCGCGCTTTTTCGTAAATGGCTTGAAAATTCAACAGACCCCGTTTCGAGTACGGCGGCTGATAGTACGTTTGCAGCACCATGTTTTCGCCGATCGGAAAGTCAAGGACAAGCCCGTGCTTATGCCGATCTTGCGGAATATGGCCGACGCCGGCTTCGATGATTTTGCGCGGCGGCAAATTCGTAATGTCTCGGCCGTTGAGGCGGATTGTCCCTGATTCAGCTTTGATCAAGCCGGTTATGGCTTCAATGAGCTCGGTCTGGCCGTTGCCGTCGACTCCAGCAATGCCGACGATCTCGCCGGCGTGCACCGTCAAGTTCAAACCGTTGACCGCTTTGATCCCGCGCGCGTCCTTGACGACTAAGTCTTTAATTTCCAACACCGGTTTTCCCGGCTCAGCCGGTTTCTTAGCGGTCGTAAACTGCACCTCGCGGCCGACCATGAGCGCCGCCAGTTCGTTCGGATTCGTCTCCGCCACATTGAGCGTCGCAATTCCTTTGCCGCGGCGGATGACGGTGACGCGGTCGCACACTTCCATAATTTCTTTAAGTTTGTGTGTAATTAAAATGATGGATTTTCCTTCGCGGACGAGCGTGCGCATAATTTGCATGAGCTCGCGAATTTCCTGCGGCGTCAACACCGCTGTCGGTTCGTCAAAAATCAAAATATCGGCGCCGCGGTAAAGCGTCTTTAAAATTTCCACGCGCTGCTGCATGCCGACGGAAATGTCGGCGATCTTCGCTGTCGGATCGACCGCGAGTCCATATCGTTCCGACAATTCGCGCACTTCCCGCTCCGCCCGCTTCATATCGATCGTTCCGGCCCGCGTCGGCTCGCTGCCTAAGATGATGTTTTCCGTCACGGTGAACGTATCGACGAGCATAAAGTGCTGATGCACCATGCCGATGCCAAGATCATTGGCGACGTTCGGGTCGGTGATGCGCACCGGCTTTCCTTTCACGCGGATTTCGCCGCCGTCCGGCTGGTATAAACCGAACAGCACGTTCATGAGCGTCGATTTGCCGGCCCCGTTTTCGCCAAGCAGAGCGTGTATCTCCCCCTTTTTCACTTGCAGCGTAATGTTGTCATTGGCGACAAACGTGCCAAACACCTTGCGGATATTGAGCATTTCAATCACGTATTCCAAGCCATTCACTCCTTACTCAAGCAAGGTCAAAATCACAAAATGAAAGGCGACAGCGAAACAGCCGCCCTTCATCCTATTTCGCGCA
>NZ_ATCO01000263.1:0-418 GCF_000422025.1 Geobacillus sp. WSUCF1
ACCGCTGAACTACTTCCGCATCCGTGGCTGGGGTAGCTGGATTCGAACCAACGCATCACGGAGTCAAAGTCCGTTGCCTTACCGCTTGGCTATACCCCAACGTTGTAAGTGAAGGGCGACTAGTGGGAATCGAACCCACGCATGCCAGAGCCACAATCTGGTGCGTTAACCACTTCGCCATAGTCGCCATGATCATGATAGGAATGGCAGGGGCAGTAGGAATCGAACCCACACCGGAGGTTTTGGAGACCTCTGTTCTACCATTAAACTATGCCCCTTTGTTAAAATGGTGGAGGGGGACGGATTCGAACCGCCGAACCCAAAGGGAGCGGATTTACAGTCCGCCGCGTTTAGCCACTTCGCTACCCCTCCAAGGAATGGTGCCGACTGCAGGACTTGAACCCGCAACCTACTGATT
>NZ_ATCO01000264.1:0-460 GCF_000422025.1 Geobacillus sp. WSUCF1
TCCGAACGAGCCTGGCATCGTTTTGTCACGGGAAATTTGTTCACAAACGGCTCGTTTCTTGAACGCTCCCGATACAACCGCCGCTGCCGGGCGCTTGGTTTCGCCATCAAATGGATCCGTCATGAGCTGGCGAAACGTGGCCAACACCATGCTTATGCGGTCGTCGACAGCTTGCCTCTTCCGTTGTGCCATCCCGCAAGAATGCAGCGCGTCAAGCGGTTTCGAGGGATCGCGGATATGGGGTATTGTGCTTCCAAAAAGCAATGGTACTACGGTTTCAAGCTGCATCTTCAAGTGACCAATCAAGGGCTGGCCATGGGCTATGTCGTGACGGAAGCGTCCTGCCACGACGTCAAAGCCGCTGAAACGGTGATGACTCAAATCCCTCATCCCTACAACTTTGGGGACAAAGGGTACATCAGCCACGCTCTTCGAGAAAAGCTGTACGAAGAACACCAAG
>NZ_ATCO01000265.1:0-2035 GCF_000422025.1 Geobacillus sp. WSUCF1
ACGAACCGGATTCTCTACCCGAAAGGCATCGCCATCCAAGCCAAGCAGTTCGCCCGCTATATCGAGTCCAAAGACACCCGCCTCGTCACGGTGGGGCAGGAGCGTTATCGCGTGTATCGCTATGAGGGGGCCATCCATGGCCTCGATGACGCGGTGGTGCTGCTGGCTTGGAAGGCGGATCAGCCGATGACACCGGAACATCTCCATTGCGTCTTGAGCACCGACCGGGAGCTCGGGGACGAAGACATCTTGCGTTACTACGCCCAGCGCTGGACGATCGAGTGCTTTTTCCGGCAAGCGAAAGATCAACTGAAGCTGGATGGATACCGCGTTCGCCACATTCGGGCGGTGAAACGGTATTGGGCGGTGGTGCTCTTGGCCTGCGTGTACAGCATCGCCGAATCCCAACAAAACCTTTCCGCTGGACTGGAGCTTCTTCGATCACGGAAAGGCCACAGCGTCGTCGAGTTCATTTATAACGCCGCGAAGCAAGAGATTCCCATTGATGTGATCAAAAAACAGCTCCATGTCGCCTAAGGGGGACCCTGTTTGTCTCTTAAAGCATGGAAATTATTGTAATGAAAAATGCTCATCTACAGTTATAGAACAACTTTCCACTACAAAATGTGGATAATGAAAATTATTTGAATAAGCTATTTATCGGACTAAATTTTGCATGTCCTTGCTGAACCTCGTTGCTGAAAAGATTTACATACACTTTTGTCATTTCCAATGACGTATGCCCCAGTATTGCCTGTAATTGAAATGCATTTGCCCCATTTAACACACATAATTTAGCAAATGTATGGCGAAACGTATGTGGGGAACAGCGAACGTTCTTGATTCCTGCCTTTTTCCCATACTCTTTAATTCTGTCCTGTACTTGCTTTTTGCTGAGTGGCGTATCGTCACGGGTAATAAATAAATAATCAGTATCCACACTCCCTCTAACAGCTATATATTTTTTCAACTGATTAATCATTTTATCTTGAATAGGAACAAAACGTTCGAAACCCCCTTTTGTGTTTCGAATGCGGATGACTTTTTGTTCCCAAATGATATCCGTTGTTTTTATCCCCACCAATTCATTTACTCGAACTCCCGTTTCCAACAGCAACATCATAATCGTATAATCCCTTAAACCTACAAACGTACGAAGGTCGCATTCTTTAAATAAAGCCTTTATCTGCTGATTATCAAATGTTTCTACAATCCTTTTTCTATCCTTCAACAATTTGATGTCTTTCATCGGATTGCTTTTTATGAGATTTCGTCCTTCCAAAAAGTTAAAGAACGCCCTCATGGCTCGCAAACGGGAATTGATACTGACTGTCTTAAGACCTTTTTCTTTCATGTACATAATGACATTTCGCTTAATGGTTTCTCCTGTCCATTCACTTACACGCAACTCGATTTCTTGCTCTTTCAGCAGTTTTACAAATGCGTTTAACTCACTGCGATAATATTTAATCGTATGTTCCCGCAAATTTCTTAGTTCGCAATCCTCAATAAATATCTCTAACAATTCCTCAAATGTGTATTCAATTTCTCTGATATCGTCAGATATTAGCAACAACTCCTCACGACTCAACTCTCCTCTTCTTCCTCTCTTGCTCTTTCTCTGCAATTCTCTCTCATTTTCTATTCTTCCCACTTTCCATTTCACCTCACCGAACACGATTGTACGCACACGATTTTCTTTTCTCGAATCGTATTCGGTAAATAAAAAACAAGGGATTTCACTTACGTGAAACCCCTTGTCCCTAAAGCCTTTTCCCTATTTCGATGCCGATGGTGGGAGTCGAACCCACACGGGGGGCTACCCCACACGATTTTGAGTCGTGCGCGTCTGCCAATTCCGCCACATCGGCGCGACAATCAACATTTTACCAAATTATCTTTCAACTGTCAACACTTTTTTATTCATTAGATATGGAGGCGGCACCCGGATTCGAACCGGGGATAAAGGTTTTGCAGACCTCTGCCTTACCACTTGGCTATGCCGCCTTGATCAAGAGCGGAAGACGGGACTCGA
>NZ_ATCO01000266.1:0-268 GCF_000422025.1 Geobacillus sp. WSUCF1
CCTTTTCGTTGAAGGTTCATGGCACCAATGCGGTCATCGTTTGAGGTATATCCGCATGTTCGGCAACAAAAGGTGTGTGTACGCTTGTTTCGATTGGCTTTTTCCGTATGCCCGCACTTTGGACATGTCAAAGAGGTGTAATGCGGAGCAACCACCATCACTTTTGACCCATGCAAACGTGCCTTATACTCTAACATTTGACGGAACTGATAGAAAGCCCACGATACGGTTTCATATCGGTCATGGATACGTACACGTTCTGTTTTTT
>NZ_ATCO01000267.1:0-3064 GCF_000422025.1 Geobacillus sp. WSUCF1
ATGGCCGACATGACCGATTTATGGACGTTGCGCGGCACGATGATTTTATCGCCCGGCCCGGCGACCGACATGACCATCGTCATGATGGCGCCGCTCGTTCCTTGCACGGAAAAAAACGTATAATCGGCGCCGAACGCTTCGGCAGCGAGCTCCTGCGCCCGTTTGATCATCCCTTTTGGATGGTGCAAGTCATCGAGCGGGCTGATGTTGATTAAATCAATCGCCAAGGCGTTGTCTCCGATGAAAGCGCGAAACTCCGGATCCATGCCGGCCCCTTTTTTATGGCCGGGAATGTGAAATTGAACCGGATTTTTTTTCATATGCTCCAACAAACCGGTAAACAATGGTGTCTCGAGTTGCGACAATGGTTTTTCACACCTCTTTATCTCGAGGATAAAACAAGTGCATTATAGCATGGATTTTTCCGTTTGCAAAGAAGAAATGAATGGACGCTGAAAAAGGAAAACAGCGGTTCAAGAGAGAAATAAAAGAAAGACAAAGCAAAAAGGGGGCGTTATCGAAATGAAATGGAGAACGAGGGTGACAGAGCTGCTCGGCATTACATATCCGATCATTCAAGGGGGGCTCGCTTACTTGGCGTACGCTGATTTGGCCGCAGCGGTCTCGAACGCCGGTGGGCTCGGACAAATTACGGCGATGTCGCTCGATGGACCGGAGCAACTGCGCGAGGAAATCCGCAAGGTGAAGGAAAAAACCGATCGGCCGTTCGGCGTCAATTTCGCCATTGGCCAGCACGGCCGCCCGTTTGCTCATATGCTTGAAGCAGCGCTTGATGAGGGGGTGCCGGTCGTTTCGGTCACCGGCGGCAATCCAGCGCCGTTTTTTGAACAATTGAAAGGAACGAACGTGAAAAAGCTCGTGCTCGTTGCCGCCGTCCGCCAAGCAGTGAAAGCAGAGGAGCTCGGTGCTGATGCGGTGATGGTCGTCGGTCAGGAAGGGGGCGGGCATCTCGGCAAATACGATACTGGCACGTTCGTCCTTATTCCGAAAGTCGTTGACTCCGTATCGATTCCGGTCATCGCCTCGGGCGGCATCGCCGATGGACGCGGGTTGATGGCGGCATTGGCGCTTGGAGCGGAAGGGATTGAGATGGGAACGCGGTTTATCGCCACGAAAGAATGCGTTCATGCTCATCCCGCATATAAAGAAATGATTCTCAACGCCACCGAAAACGATACGGTCATCATTAAACGGTCGCTCGGGGCGCCAGGGCGGGTGCTGGCCAACGCCTGGGCGGAAAAAATATTGGAAATCGAGCGCCAAGGCGGTACGTATGATGATTTAAAAGAATATATTAGCGGAGAAGCGAACCGGCGCTTCATTTACGAAGGAAAGGTGGACGAAGGATTCGCTTGGGCCGGGCAGGCGATCGGGCTCATTCACGACGTTCCGTCCGTCGCTGAGTTGTTTGCCCGCATGATGGAAGAGGCGGAACAAATTCGGCGCCGTTGGGCAAACTAACGGTGGAGGTGGAACAATGGGTTATTCCTATCCATTTTCCTACGACTGGTCAACACAAGAAATCATTGATGGTCATAGTTCCCCTTGGATTATCGCTGTGGTATCATTCGAGCCACAACGGAAGCGCGGTAGGTAAACGCACAAATTAGTTGCATACACCCCTTTTTCCACATAATATAATATAAAACAAAATGAAGCAGCACATTCGTGACGGGCGCCGGAAGTTTAGCGGATGATCGAGAAAGGGGTGCGGACGAATATGAAAAAAACCGCCAATTCGCTGAAGCGACCAGATGGAGACAAACGCATGGCGGTGTTGCGGCTCGAACTCGATTACGAATTAGCGACGCTATACGAGGCCATGATGGAAAACGATGAAGAAAAGAAAAAAGAGTGCAAACGGCGGCTTGAAAAGCTGCGCCAAGAACTGATGCGCCTTCAAGTATGATTCTGATTCAAGGCGAACCATCTTTCCGGTTCGTTTTTTTCTTGAGCCGCATCCGCCCCCGTTCCGGTTGCGATCTATACATAACCGAAGGCAGGAGGAATCAATATGGCAGAAAAATGGGAAGAAATCGACCGATACGCCCGGCAATGGATCGACGAAGCAGGAAAGCGCATCCGCGCCTCGTTTGCCAAACAGCTGACGGTGGAAGCGAAAGAGAACCCGAACGACTTAGTGACGAATGTTGACCGCGCCATTGAGCAGTTTTTCGCCGAGCACATCCGTCGCCAGTTCCCTAGCCACCGCCTGTTGGGGGAAGAAGGATTTGGCGACCGGATCGATGCCTTGGACGGCGTTGTTTGGGTGATTGACCCGATCGACGGCACGATGAATTTCGTTCATCAGCGGCGCCATTTTGCTGTATCGATCGGCATTTTTGAAGATGGCATCGGGCAGCTCGGCTACGTGTATGACGTCGTGTTTGACGAACTGTATGCGGCGCAAAAAGGGCGGGGGGTGTTTTTGAACGGGGAGCCGCTCGGCCTCCTGCAGCCCGCGCCAGTGGCGGAGTCGATCATCGCCATCAACGGGACATGGCTCATGGAAAACAAGCGCCTCGACCATCGCCCGCTCATGAGGCTGGCGAAAGAGGCGCGCGGCACGCGCTCGTATGGTTCAGCGGCGCTTGAGCTCGCGTATGTTGCCGCCGGCCGTTTGGACGCCTACATTTCGCCGCGCCTGTCGCCGTGGGATTTCGCCGGCGGGATGATTTTGATTGAAGAAGCGGGCGGAATGGTGACGACCCTTGACGGGAAGCCGCTGGATCTGCTTGGCCGCAATTCGGTGCTTGCTGCGAAACCTGGGGTGCACGAAGAAATTTTGCGGCGCTATCTTCACGATTGATGAGGCGCGAAATCGCGAAAACGGGACAAGCATCCAGCTTGTCCCGTTTTTCAACGCGTCCGTTTTTTATGGGCGAACCCGGCGCCCATGGCGGCGATCAAGATGACCGTGGAAGCGGCGATGCCGATCAAACTTTGCTCGGCGATGAAGACGCCGATCGCCATGATGGCGGCGACGGCAAGAATGGCGAGCAACAGCGGTACAGGCTCGATCCGTTTCATCCTATTTCGCGCA
>NZ_ATCO01000268.1:0-6110 GCF_000422025.1 Geobacillus sp. WSUCF1
TAGGTACGATAAAAACGCGCCGCCCGCTGCGCCTCCGCCAACACTCTCGGGTTTCAATCCCTCATAGGTACGATAAAAAACGCTCGGCTTGATTGTTCGGCAAATTCAACCGCAATTTGTTTCAATCCCTCATAGGTACGATAAAAACCAAAAGCGTTTTGCTCACGCCCATATCAAAGTGGGAGGTTTCAATCCCTCATAGGTACGATAAAAACTCAGAGTCGGAACTGGATAAGTTGCTCGAACATTGTCTGTTTCAATCCCTCATAGGTACGATAAAAACCGTTGATGTCGTGATGGTCGGTGGTTCTCCCCTCGTTGTTTCAATCCCTCATAGGTACGATAAAAACTTACAAAACCACCTAAATGACCAACAAATCCATTTTGGTTTCAATCCCTCATAGGTACGATAAAAACCAATGACAATATCTCCTATTTTTGGCGGATGAAAATGAGTTTCAATCCCTCATAGGTACGATAAAAACAAGTTCATGCGTGACAGAGCCGTTTACTTTTATAATTTGTTTCAATCCCTCATAGGTACGATAAAAACGATGCGGAACGTTAGGCGCCCCGTTGATGACATCTGAGTTTCAATCCCTCATAGGTACGATAAAAACTCCTCCTTCTCAAAGTGCTTTAGCCAACTCGACGAGGTTTCAATCCCTCATAGGTACGATAAAAACTAAACCAATTGCATTGGTTGTTTTTAATATTATGCCTGGTTTCAATCCCTCATAGGTACGATAAAAACCCCAAACCATACGCATCAAATCAAGCTTTTTCTCTCTGAGCTGTTTTCAGAATATCACGTTTCAAAAATTCTGTCAATACTGCTGAGCCGTGTTGGTTGTAGGATTTTGACGCAAAAAAACATTGTCGTCGATCCCCCGGGATTTTTGCACGATTGGAGGTCGACGACATTTGAAAGGCGGTCAGCTTTTGTTTTTCTCCATTCTCCCGTACTCTTCCCTCACCGCCGCCACGAGCGGGTGCCCACTTTCAAGCCCCGCGTATTGCCGAAGCGCGCCTTCGATTCCATGTTGGGCGATTGTTTGTTGAAGGGCGGCGGCTTCCACGTCGCGGTCGTCATCGAACCGCAGGAGGGCGGCGATTCCTTTAGCCAAGCCGTGCGGGACGTTGCCGAATAAAGCGCAATATTGCACGGCTGGCGCGACGAGGCGGTCGTTCGGCCCAAGTTTGCGGATCGGCGAGCGGGCGACACGGATGATGTCGTCGGACAGCGCCGGGTTCATGAATCGCCCGATCGTCGTGTCGATATACGCGCGGTGCTCATCTGCCTTCCAACCGTGCTTTTTCACCAACACCGCTCCGGATTCGCTGAGCGCCTGTTCGACATCCGCCCGAATGGCGCTGTCTTTCATCGCGTCTTGCACGGTTTCGTATTGCTTGAGGTAGCCTAAGTAGGCGGCAAGGGCATGGCCGGTGTTGACAGTAAATAACTTTCGTTCAATATACGGCCCTAAGTCAGCGACAAAATGCGCTCCTTGAATCGGCGGAACCGCGCCGATGACGTTGCGCGTTTCAATCGCCCATTCGAAAAACGGCTCGACCGTCACCGCCAGCGGATCATCGTTCGTTTGGTTTGGCACGATGCGGTCAACCGCGCAGTTGAGAAAGCCGACCGACTCGCCCGCCAGCTGTTGTTCGGCTTCGGAAAGATGGGCAAACACGTGCTGCTTCAACGTCTCCGTGCCGCCGATCATATTTTCGCACGCAATGACATGAAGCGGAGCTTGCCGGGCGGCCAGCCGCTGCTTGAGCCCGGCGGCGATGACCGGGGCGATGGCCGGCAAAATGTGCGGGCCGACGGCGGTCGTGACCAAATCAGCGGCGGCGATCGCCGCGATGACTTGCTCCCGCTCTGTTTGGCTGTTCAACGCCGAGACGCCGCGCACCCATTGTTCTTCTCGCTGCTCGCCGGCGACAATGACGCGATACTCCCCCCGCTCTTTCAGCAAACGGACGATTTGTCCATTGACATCAACGAACACGACGTCATATCCCGACGCCGCCAGCAGACTGCCGATAAAGCCGCGGCCGATGTTGCCGGCGCCAAAGTGGACGGCCCGCATCAGCCGTTCACCTCATTGAGCAGCGCAAGAATTTCTTCTTCTGTTTTGGCGTTCGCCATTGCTTCTACATGATCCGCTTCCGCACACACAAGCGCGAGTTGGGAGAGAATGTCCAAATGTTCGCCGTCTTTACCGGCAATGCCGATCACGATCGTGGCCATGTTGCCGCCGCCAAAATCGACGCCGCCTGGAACTTGCACGATCGAAATGCCGGACTGTTTCACGAGCGCTTTTGCCGCTTCCGTTCCGTGCGGAATGGCGACGTTGTTGCCGATATACGTTGATGTCAGTTCTTCCCGTTCAAGCATCGCATCAACATATGCCGGGGCGACATATCCTTGCTTAACCAACACCTCGCCGGCGAGACGGATCGCCTCTTCTTTCGTTTTTGGTTGTGCATTGAGCACAATGTTTTCTTTGTTTAAAATCGAATGGGTCAACATCTATTTCACTCCTTCATCGATATCCAATAATCATCGAAAAATTGTTCCAAATGACCGCTAATAAGCGAATACACTTCGTCTTCGCCGCCATAAGCCAACGTGGCCGCGCTTTGCTCGTCCTTTACGAGCAACGTGCTCACATGGCTTAATACTGAAAGCATCTCTTCATCCGCATCAGCAGGGCCGAGAAGCAACACAACCGTGTTGATCTCCATCGGCTCCCCGTCCATGCCGGGCACCGTTTGCGGCGCATCAAGTCGGTACATCGTCAGAGATGGACGAAGGACAGCGAAGCTTCGAGCGTGGTAAAGCGCCAGCGTCGTGCCAGGGACGCCAAGCCCGCCAAGCGACTCGCGGCGCCGCAGCTCCTCGATGACGACATCGGCATCGACGATGACGCCGCTTCGTTCGAGGCGGCGGCACGCGTCCGTCAATAGTTCATGAACAGAGCGCCTCTTGACCACCTCGAGGGAAAAACCGTCCAACAGGTGGACGACCGTCTCGCTGATGCGCCGAACCGCCTTCATCGCCTCGAGCGCTGGCCTGTTTCTCTGTGCGATTGACTCTTTCCTCATCCGCTTTTCAGCGGCTGATTTTCGCTCTAAAAATTCACGGATTGCCCGCGCTTCCTCTTCCGTCAACATCGGGCTGACGGTGAAATATGGGCCGCCTTCATCGGCCAGCGGCACGGTCGAGACGACAAGGTCATACGCGCTTGCATCTTTCTCTTTCCATTCAAACACGGACGCTTGTTCCAGCGAAACAATGTCCGGAATCTCTTTTTTCAGCCTCGTCGCTAAAATTTTCGCCGTCCCAAGCCCGCTCGAACAAATGACGAGCACCCGCCAGCCTTTTTTCTCCCGCATGAGCGCGGCGGCAAAATGGAGCACTAAATAGCCGATCTCCTCCTCAGGCATCGGGACGTTGCCAAACAGTTGCTTTGCCCCTTCTGCGACAATGGCGAACAGCTCCGCATAGTCCCGCTTAATTTGCTCAAGCAGCGGATTGGATACCCCCATCCCGTGCTCCAAGCGGTACAGGGCTGGCTTCAAGTGGACGACCAAATCTTCATACAGCGTGCGGTCGGCGGACAAATCGACGCCAAGTTCGCGGCTGACAAAGCGGATGAGTTGCTGCGCTTTCATGCCAACCGCCAAACTTGCCTCCTCCATCATCGTCCCTTGGCGGCTGCGCCATTTCGCTCCCATCAAGTGCATCGTCATATAGCCGATCTCCTCGCTGGGGATGGCAACGCCAAAGACTTTTTCCAACGATTCGGCGAGCACGCGAGCGATTTCGTATTCGTTCGTCGCTTGAAGCGTCTGCAAATCCCGCGGATCGAAGTGGATCGCTTCTCCCCGCTTGATGCGCTCGATCGCTAGAGCCAAATGGACGACAAAGGCGATGTACGAGCTATCGGCCATCGGAAACGGGAGCGTTTCTTTCACTTGCTCGATTTGCTGCTCAATGATGGCAAGCTTTTTCCGGTCGATGAACCCGAGCAGTTTTTCCGCCATCGTATCAAGCGGTTCGTCAGCGCGCCTTTGGATCGTCTCTTTCATGAGCGCCAAAAATTCGTGTTCATTCACATGGCGGAACAACAAATCGCTCATCAAGCGCCGTTTCGCCGATTCTGAACCGGCCAGTTCCACCCCGTATCCACGCTTGCGGATGAGCGAAAGTCCATACGTCTCGATTGTTTGTTCCAATTTGTCCAAATCAAAGCTGACAGTGGCGACCGTGACGTTCAAGTCATGGGCCAATGTGACGAGTTTCACTGGCTCGTTGGCTTCCAACAGCGCAATTAAAATCATGAGTTGCCGCTCTTCGGGGGTGTATTCATGATGAGAAAGGCGAAACAGCTCTGCGGCCAACGCCTGTTTGTTTTCTTCCTTCCCAACAAGGCGGATGCCGACACCCGCCTTTTTGACGAGCTCGAGCCCGTAACGGCGCAACACCGATTCGAGCCCTTGCAAATCGCGGTGGACCGTGCGGGCGCTGACATTCAGCTCCTCGGCCAGTTCGCCGACGGTCAAATCACGGTCGCTTGCCAACAAACGCTCAAGCAGCTTCCGCTCCCTTGCCGATACGTACATCGCCGTTCACCTCCCATCTTCGATCGTATTGTTGACAGGTTTAAATTGGCCAATCGGTTCTTCATCTCTTATTGTAAGGGCTTTTTTCTTGATTTGACAATGAAGAGATGTTTCATTTTCGTCATTGTTATTGTTGACAGTTTTTAATTTCACATTCATGATTCCTTTTTCGGCGCCAAAACCAACCCTGCTGGCCGGAAAACCGACTCGAAACAGCAGGCTGCCGTAAAACAAAACGCAGGGGGAACGCCATTTCCCCTGCGTTTCATGCCGACTTACGCGTTCTTTTTCAATTGTTCAATCAACTCATCGTACTTCGGGCTGCTTAAGAAGTTTTCGACCGATACGTGGTAGGCGTTCGGCAATTTTGCCTTCGCCCGGTCGGTTAAATTTTGATGGGTGACGACGATGTCGCGTCGGCCGGAAGCTGGTTGATCGCTGTGTTCGTCACTTCGATATCGAGCCCGGCTTTTTGCACTTTGTTGCGCAAAATCGACGCTCCCATCGCGCTTGAGCCCATTCCCGCATCACACGCAAAGACAATTTTTTTCACCCTTACAGGGACGGCCTGTTCCGCCACCGCCGCTGCCACTTCCTCTTGTTGCTGCAACGCGGCCGCCACTTGGCTCTTTTTTCCTTTCAGCTGTTCCATTTTTTCCGCCGCTTTCGCTAAATCTTCTTCCCCTTCCTTTTGTTTCGCCGATTTCAAGAACACCGACGCGACGAGGAACGATACCGCTGCGGCGACGAACACGCCGGCTAGCACGCCAAAGTAATTCCCTTTTGGCGTCATCGCCAGCAAGGCGAAAATGCTTCCCGGCGACGGCACGGCCACAAGCCCGGCGTTGAGGATGGTAAACGTGAACACCCCGCTCACGCCGCCTGCCATGGCTGCCAAAATCAAAATCGGGCGCATGAGAATGTACGGGAAGTAAATTTCATGAATCCCGCCAAGGAAGTGATGATGACCGCCCCCGGCGCCGATTGTTTCGCCATCCCCTTGCCAAACAGCCAATACGCGAGCAAAATCCCCAACCCTGGACCAGGGTTCGTTTCCAATAAGAACAAAATCGATTTCCCGGTTTTTGCTGCTTGCTCGACGCCAAGCGGACTTAAAATCCCATGGTTGATTGCGTTGTTCAAGAACAGCACTTTCCCTGGCTCGATGAACAAGTTCGCCAGCGGCAACAAATGCCAATCAATGATTTTTTCCACTCCGGCCGCTAATGTTTTGCTGATGAGCGAGATGACCGGGCCGACTCCTTTAAAGGCGAGCAGCGTCAACACGCCGCCGATAATCCCGGCTGAGAAGTTGTTGACAAGCATCTCAAATCCTTGCTTCACTTTCCCTTGGAACAATCCATCCACTTTTTTGATCACATAACCGCCAAGCGGCCCCATGATCATCGCGCCTAAAAACATCGGAATGTCCGAACCGACGATGACCCCCATCGTCGCCGTCGCCCCAACAACGC
>NZ_ATCO01000269.1:0-252 GCF_000422025.1 Geobacillus sp. WSUCF1
CGCAAGTATTTTCCGTAGGACGGATGGGAACGCAGCCGGCAGGTGGCCTTATGATGAGCTTCATTGGGGAGTTGGCGAAGCCCCTCCAACTCCTCTTTCAGCGATTCGAGCAGCGTTTCCCGTTCCTTGCGTTGGCGTTCGGCTTCGCTGGGATTGTACACGAGAACATAGCGCTGACGCGCTTCTCCGTCGCCCACGATGATTTCTTTGATATGCAAGTTCTCGCGAACTTGTTGGTAGCGCCCGCGACGG
>NZ_ATCO01000270.1:0-1227 GCF_000422025.1 Geobacillus sp. WSUCF1
CGCGGTGGGAAATCTCATCTTGAGGGGGGCTTCACGCTTAGATGCTTTCAGCGCTTATCCCGTCCGCACATAGCTACCCAGCGGTGCCCCTGGCGGGACAACTGGTACACCAGCGGTGCGTCCATCCCGGTCCTCTCGTACTAAGGACAGCTCCTCTCAAATTTCCTCCGCCCGCGACGGATAGGGACCGAACTGTCTCACGACGTTCTGAACCCAGCTCGCGTACCGCTTTAATGGGCGAACAGCCCAACCCTTGGGACCGACTACAGCCCCAGGATGCGATGAGCCGACATCGAGGTGCCAAACCTCCCCGTCGATGTGGACTCTTGGGGGAGATCAGCCTGTTATCCCCGGGGTAGCTTTTATCCGTTGAGCGATGGCCCTTCCATGCGGAACCACCGGATCACTAAGCCCGACTTTCGTCCCTGCTCGACCTGTCCGTCTCGCAGTCAAGCTCCCTTGTGCCTTTGCACTCTCCGAATGATTTCCAACCATTCTGAGGGAACCTTTGGGCGCCTCCGTTACCTTTTGGGAGGCGACCGCCCCAGTCAAACTGCCCACCTGACACTGTCTCCCACCCCGTTAAGGGGTGCGGGTTAGAATTTCAATACCGCCAGGGTGGTATCCCACCGCCGCCTCCACCGAAGCTGGCGCTCCGGCTTCCCAGGCTCCCACCTATCCTGTACAAGCGATACCAAAATTCCATATCAGGCTGCAGTAAAGCTCCACGGGGTCTTTCCGTCCTGTCGCGGGTAACCTGCATCTTCACAGGTAGTATAATTTCACCGGGTCTCTCGTTGAGACAGCGCCCAAGTCGTTACACCTTTCGTGCGGGTCGGAACTTACCCGACAAGGAATTTCGCTACCTTAGGACCGTTATAGTTACGGCCGCCGTTTACTGGGGCTTCGGTTCGCACCTTCGCTTCCGCTAAGCGCTCCCCTTAACCTTCCAGCACCGGGCAGGTGTCAGCCCCTATACGTCGCCTTTCGGCTTCGCAGAGACCTGTGTTTTTGATAAACAGTCGCTTGGGCCTTTTCACTGCGGCTCTTCAGGGCTCTTCACCCCAAAGAGCACCCCTTCTCCCGAAGTTACGGGGTCATTTTGCCGAGTTCCTTAACGAGAGTTCTCCCGCGCGCCTTAGGATTCTCTCCTCGCCTACCTGTGTCGGTTTGCGGTACGGGCACCTCTTCCCTCGCTAGAGGCTTTTCTTGGCAGTGTGAAATCGG
>NZ_ATCO01000271.1:0-1199 GCF_000422025.1 Geobacillus sp. WSUCF1
TTGTAAATATATATATTTACTTTTTTTAATTAATGTAAATATATGAACGTGTTGCAAAACGCATAACGAATGCATAAATGCACATAAAAAATCCACCACCTTGGAAATCATATACAGTGATCAAAAAAAAACAACTCTCCAAGGGGTGGACACTATTATGATTTCCAATTGGAACAGCGAACATGCATGGACTTATGAAATTGACCCAATTTTAGAAGCATTATTTCGGTATATCGACTCGCTATCATTGCCGGAAACACCGTATGTGACAGGAAGACGGCCGGTGTCGAAAAAATCGTTGTTGAAATGTTTCTTTTTGAAAACCTATTTTTCCATTGATTCCTTGCGAAAATTAGTGCGCATCCTGCAGCGTTTTCGCTGTTTTCAACGGGCCTGTGGGCTTGGTGAAGTCCCTCACCTTTCTACGTTTTCCCGTGCGGCGAAGTGGTTCCGGGAACAAGGATTTCCTGTTTTTCATGCACAGCTGCTCAAAGAGATTGAACGAGTATTTAATGAGTTAAAGAGTGACGGGTTGGAACAGCCAAGATGGTATGGATTTCATCGATATGTACTGCATGTGTTATGTTGCATCCTTATACATAACTTCGAGTTTTTACTCTAGTTTTGCAACACCATCTTGTTAGAGAAAAGAATAAAAATTAAAATATTTTAATAACTTTTGTATTAATCTATACTTAACAAGTAAAAGGGAGTTCTTTAAATGGAATATATATACTTACTTGTTTTACCAATAATAGGTGTTTTGTGGTTTTTAAATTTAGCAAGCTTTTTAAAAAAATTTACACAGTAATGGAAACACACTTAATCAAACAATACTAGGTGCCGTATTAACCTTTATCTTTACTTTTCTATTTATGTACGGGTTTTTAGGAACGCATTAATTATTCAAACACCTCCTGTACAAAAAGGATCGAACTACCCCCACTTACCGGCTAATGGACGATGGAAGTGGGGGATTCTTGTTTGTTTCCTTTGGCCGTTGTTGCTCAAAGGAAACAAGCCGCCCTCCTCTGTTCAACAAGGGAAGTAGCCATATAGGGATGTCCAAAGTGTCCCTTACGGAGGACACTATATGCCTGCTAATACAGCACATATAGAAGGTACACCATCTTCCCTCGTAGGCATCCAAAGAATTCATTGCAATACACCATGTTAAAGCTCACATTTCGCACCCTCCC
>NZ_ATCO01000272.1:0-211 GCF_000422025.1 Geobacillus sp. WSUCF1
GAAACATGGCAACGCAATATGAATCTAGGAAAAAAGACAAATCAAAACTTTGTCAATATTCCTCTCGGTAACATAAAAGAAAAACTAGAATATCTTTGTGAATTTTACGGCATTGAATTCTTGAAACAGGAAGAATCATATACGTCTCAAGCCAGCTTTTTTGACGGCGATGAGATTCCTGAATATAATGACGACAATCCAAAAGAATATA
>NZ_ATCO01000273.1:0-268 GCF_000422025.1 Geobacillus sp. WSUCF1
GCAAGCGGCCTCAGCTTTTCGCATTGTCCAGCTTCGGCCCGCCGCCGCTCGGGGTCAAATAACCTTCGCCTTCGGGATTGTAAATCCCTGCAGGCGAAGAACATTTGCCCATCGCGGCGACCCGCGAGCCTCAGCTTTTCCGTATTGTCCAGCTTCGGCGCCTCGCTCTCTTCTGCCAAATCACCTTCCCCCTCGGGGTGCAAGCACCACTAAGGGTGAAGAACATTTGGCTTCGAGATCGCCAGGATGGCGATATTTCGCCGTTGCC
>NZ_ATCO01000274.1:0-10786 GCF_000422025.1 Geobacillus sp. WSUCF1
CGCCGGCGCGCAGCGAAGGCGGCACACGCCTTTATACAGCTGAGGACATCGAACGGCTGAAAAACATCGTTGCCGCGCGCGAAGTGCTCGGCTTTTCGCTGCAGGAGCTGCAGCATTTTTTGGCGCTGAAAGAAACGATGGAGACGCATCGGGCGGAATATCGACATGCGGCTGCTGGGAGCGAAAAACGGCGTGAACTGGAACAAATCAGCGCTGGATTGCGTCGGCAAATCGCCATGCTGGAAGAGAAAATGAAGAAGATGGCCATGCTGAAGCAAGAGCTGGAACAAATGGCAGAGCGGGTAGACGCCCTCTTGCAAGAAAGGAGAGAAGAATAGTGGAGGAAGGGAGAAAAACAAAGGCGCGATGGATTACCGTCGCCGCCGCCTTTTTAGCGTTTATGGGCATCGGGATCGTCGACCCGATTTTGCCGGTCATCGCCGAAAGCATCGGCGCCACCCATTGGCAAGTCGAAATGTTGTTTACCGCCTACATTTTGACGATGGCGGTCATGATGATCCCGGTCGGTCTTGTTGTCAACCGTATCGGCGATAAACAAATGATGGTGATCGGGCTTGGCCTCGTTACGATTTTTTCGTTGTTGTGCGGCTTTGCTTCTACTATCCCGCAGCTGTCGCTCTTTCGCGCCGGCTGGGGATTGGGCAATGCGACGTTTTTCGCCACAGCCATGACGTTGTTGATCGCGTTGACGCCGCAGGCAAGCACCGCGGTCGGCCTGTATGAAGCGGCGATCGGCCTCGGCATGGCCGGCGGTCCGCTCGTCGGCGGACTGCTTGGCCAACATTCATGGCGCTATCCGTTTATCGGCACGAGCGTCTTGATTTTCATTGCCTTTTTACTCGTCACCTTTTTCGTCTATGATCCGAACAAAGGAAAGCCGAAAAAAGCGGTCGGCCTGCAAGAAATGCGGCGGTTGCTTTCGTTCCCGCCATTTTTAAAAGGGGCGGTCGGCGGCATGCTTTACTATTACGGCTTTTTCGTCGTATTGGCGTATTCGCCTTTGATCATTGGACTGTCGGCCATCCAAATCGGCCTCGTTTTCTTCGGCTGGGGGCTCTGCCTTGCTTATGGCTCAGCGGTGCTCGCCCATCAGCTTGAGAAACAATATGAACCAAGGGAAATTTTGCCATACGGTTTGCTGATGTTCGCAGCCTTATTGCTGCTTCTTGTAGTCGCCAAGCCGACATGGCTTATGGTAACGCTCATCATTTTGTCTGGGCTCGTCTCCGGACTCAACAACGCTTTGTTTACAAGCTATGTGATGGAAACATCGCCATATGAGCGGGGAGTGACGTCCGGCACGTACAACTTCGTCCGCTGGCTCGGAGCGGCCATCGCTCCGGTGCTGTCCGGCATCATCGGCCACACCATTTCCTCAAAAGCACCGTTTATGGTCGCCATGGCGCTGGCGCTCATCGCCTTTCTGTTCCTTTCTTGGCGCAAGCGCAAGACTTCGGCACCCAAAACGGCATAGCCGTAAAAAAAACAGGCGATCACAATCATTTCGCGTCTAAAATCAGAAAACGCCCGTTCCAGACGGGAACGGGCGTTGTTCACAATTCGCTTCCCGGCCGCAGCCATTTTGTCATCGTGTTCGCGGCGGCGAAGCATTGCCCTTTTTCACGAAACTGCTTCCATCCTCCTGCTTATGGCGCTCGCTGTTCAGCTATGAACCGTCCGCTTCTCGCTGATAAGAACGCCGCGTTTTTTCATCTCGTCCATATACACATCCCCCGGAACGATTTGCTCCGGCGGATAGACGCCGCGCTTTGTGATCACCCCGCGGCCGATGAGCTGAGCGACAGCAGAAATCGTGTAGGCCGTCGTGCGCGCCATCGCCGTTACCTTGTTTTCGCGGTCATTAAACGTGACGGTCTCGTATTCCAATACCGTTTCCTTCCCGCCTTTTCGGCCGCCGACGATGACCCGAAGCAACACCACATCATCTTTCCCTTTCAAATCAAGCAGCGGCTTCAGGACGGAAAGCAGCACATCGCGCGGTTTGACTTTGCATCCATTGACCTCCACTTCCACATCGTGGCGCGTCAAGTTCAAATCGACGAGCAGCTTAAATTTTTCTGCATGGCCGCGGTAGCGGATCGTTTTGTACTCGAGCCGCTTCAAGTTCGGAAACGAGCGCGAGAGCGTCGACGTCCCTCCTGAGGTATGAAACGCTTCAAGCGGCCCAAACCGGTCGAAATAAATCGGTTCCACTTCGGAAAGCGACGGCACTTCCTGCTTTTGGCCGTCGCGGATAATGAGAGACGGATCGGTGTAATGGTCAAGCAGCCCTTCCAAGGAAAACACATGGTTGTACTCCAGCGGCGGTTCGGGGCGGACAGGAATGCCGCCGACATACAGCAAGATGGATTCCACCTCATCGAGTTGACTCGCCCCATAGCCGGATAAAATGTTGATCATTCCGGGTGCGACGCCAAGGTCGGGATGATGGTCACCCCAGCGGCTTGAGCTTGTTCATGCAGCTCAAGCACCCGGTCGGTGATATGGCCGATATGGCCGCCTAAATCAACGGAATGAACACCCGTTTCGATCGCTGTTTTCGCCACCGTTTCATTGAAGCGGTAAAACAAGGCATTGACGACGACATCATGCCCTTGCATGGCCGCTGCCAGTTGTTGCGGATCGCCGGCATCCACCCGCACAGCGGCAAGCTTTTTGGAATGAAGCTGCCGCACCGTCTGCTCCGCCTTGGCCAAATCGACATCCGCCAACGTCACCGCCTCAACATCTTGGCTTTGCACTAAATCGCGCGCCGCTTCTTTGCCCATCAGCCCCGCTCCAAGCACGAGCACTTTCATCGTTCTTTCCCCCTCTGTCACCGATTCTTTGCCATACGCTCACATGACAGCCGCTTTTTTCACATCTTTGCCGCGGCCGCTGCTTCGATTCACGATATAGGTTCCACGTTGATCTTCGCTTCTCTTTTGCCGACCATGTTGCAAGCGACAGCCCGGTTCAATCATCGGTATCGATTTGCGCCCGTTGCAGCTTGCCGCTGAAATCGACATAAATGCTCCGCCATTCGGTGAATACGTCAAGCGCCGCGACGCCGGAGTCGCGGTGGCCGTTGCCCGTCCCTTTCGTGCCGCCAAACGGCAAATGAATTTCCGCTCCCGTTGTGCCGGCGTTGACATACACGATGCCGGTGTCCAAATCGCGCATTGCTCGGAAGACGCGGTTGACATCGCGGGTGAAAATGGCGCTTGACAGCCCGTAATCGACACTGTTGTTGACGGCGATCGCTTCGTCCAAACTGCGGACGGACATGATCGATACAACCGGGCCGAAAATTTCTTCACGGGCGATGCGCATATTCGGCGTAACATCGGTGAAAATCGTCGGCGCGTAATAAAAGCCGCGCGCATAGTCACCCTCGCGCAATATATAGCCACCCACAAGCAGTTTCGCCCCTTCTTCTACGCCAATGCGCACGTAGCGGTCGATTTTTTGCAGCGCCTCTTCATGGATGACGGGTCCGACTTTGACCGTTTCATCCAACCCGTTGCCGATTTTCAATGCTTTCACGGCTTCAAGCAGACGCCGCTCAAGCTCCTGTTTCACCCGCTCATGGACGATGACCCGGCTGCACGCCGTGCACCGCTGGCCTGATGTGCCGAACGCACTCCAGATGATGCCGTCAACCGCCAATGTCAAATCGGCATCATCCATGACGATCACCGCGTTTTTCCCACCCATTTCGAGCGACACTTTTTTCAACAGCCGTCCGCATTTTTCCGCAATCATCCGCCCGACTTCATTCGATCCGGTAAATGAGATGACCTTGACATCAGGATGCTCGACGAGCGCATTGCCGACTGTCGGCCCGTCACCGTGGACCACATGAAACACTCCCGGCGGCAAGCCGCTTCTTCAAAAATGCGAGCTAATTCCTGCGCCATGATCGGTGTCTCGGGCGCGGGCTTCCATACGACCGCATTGCCGGCAACAATGGCCGGGAACGACTTCCAAGTGGCGATGGCAATCGGAAAATTCCATGGAGTGATGATGCCGACAACCCCCACCGGCACGCGGACGCTCATGGCAAATTTGTCTTTCAGTTCAGACGGCGTCGTATCGCCGAACAACCGCCGCCCTTCCCCCGCCATGTAAAACGCCATATCAATGCCTTCCTGCACTTCGCCGCGCGCTTCCTCAATCACTTTGCCCATTTCCATCGTCAACAGCCGTGCCAATTGTTCTTTCCGCTCCTTTAGCAGCATCCCAACTTTATACAAGATTTCCGCGCGTTTCGGAGCCGGCACGAGGGCCCACTGTCTTTGCGCTTCTTTGGCTGCTTGAACGGCCTCGTCAATATCGTTTGGCCCGGACATCGCCACCTCGGCAATCGTTTCCCCCGTCGCCGGATTGATCACCGGCGCAAATTGCCCGGTGCTTGGCTCCTTCCATTCTCCATTGATATAGTTTTGGATTTCCACTGTATACTCCCCCCATTTTTCTAGATGATTTATTGAGATAATTTATACATTGAACGCCGAGCGATGATCGTCAGGACTTCCTCTTGGCCCGCAAGTCCTGGATCGTGGCGGCCACCGAAATGTGGTCCGGATCGGTCAACACCTCAATCACCGTCGGCTTCTTGGCCTCAAGCGCCAACAGAAGCGCTTCCGTGAACTGTTGTTCCGTCTGTACTTGGAACCCGCGGCCGTTTAGGTATTCTGCCAAACGGGCAAACGACACGCGGCCTAAATCGGTGCCGATGACCCGCCCCGGAAACTGCAATTCTTGATGCATGCGGATGGTGCCGTACATATGATTGTTAAACACAATGCTGATGATCGGAATATCGTATCGAGCGGCCGTTTCCAACTCCTGCACCGTCATCATAAAGCCGCCATCCCCGGATAAAGAAACGACGGTCCGGGCGGGAAAGGCCAGTTTCGCGCCAATGGCAGCCGGCATGCCATATCCCATCGCTCCTGACGTCGGGCCGATGTACGTGTGCCCATCCCCAAACGGGAAAAAAGCATGAAGCCAACCGGCGAAATTCCCGGCATCGTTCGTAATGACCGCATTTTTTGGCAAATGGCGCGCCAAACTGGCCATCACAACTTCATAGAGATTGCGATGTTCCACCGGCAGCCTGGCCGTTTGTTCGTACCGTTTCCTCCGTTCAGCCGCCCATTCTTGCCAAGACGGCCGCACCGCGATATCGAGCAAACGGGACAGCACTTCCTGACAGTCAGCCCAAACCGCGAGATCCGGTGCATACACTTTTCCGAATCCATCGCTGTCGATATCGATGTGAATCAGCGTCTGATTGGGAGAGAGCAAACGGTAATCTTGTGTCGTCACTTCCGATAGCCGCGTTCCCAATGCCATCACCACATCCGCCTGCTCGGCCGTTTCCATGACCGCTTTGGGCGACCCTAGACCTAGGTGTCCGACATAGCACGGATGGTTGTGGGGAAACACGTCATGCCGCCGGAACGCCGCCATGACCGGAAGTGCATACTTTTCCGCCCATAAGCGCAGCAACTGCTCGGCTCCCGACCATTTAACGCCGCCGCCGGCAATCACGAGCGGCCGTTTGGCGCGCTTCAGAATCTCTTCAATGTTCTGTATATCCTCTTGCCTTGGTGCCGGCTTCGGCACATCAGTCTCGGCTATCACTGCTTCCGCTATCGTTTTGGAAAAGACATCTTCTGGCAGTGAAACGACGACGGGGCCGGGCCGCCCTGTTTTCGCGGTGCGAAACGCCCGTTGCACCAGCTCTGGCACCCGCTCGGCTTCGCGAATTTCGACCACCCATTTGGCGATCGGACGAAAAAACGCTTCCATATCGACTTCCTGAAATCCTTCACGCCCTAGGAAGCGGCTGTTCACTTGCCCCAAAAACACGACCATCGGAGTGGAATCTTGCCTCGCGGTATGGACGCCAATCGCCAAATTCGCTCCGCCAACCGCCCTTGTAGCCAGCACGACGCCGCACTTTTGCGACGCTTTCGCATACCCTTCCGCCATAAAGGAAGCACCCCCTTCATGGCGGGCGGAGATGAACTCGATGGATGGCTCATCATAGATGGCATCAAGCAGGGGCAAATAACTTTCCCCCGGCACACCAAACACATAACGGATTTGTTCCTGTTTGAAACATTCGACGATGGCTTGAGCCACCGTGATGTGACGCATCGTTCTCTTCATGGCGCCGATTCCTCCCAATCCACTTGCTTCCATCGTTCAACGGCTTGCTCTAGACGCTCCATCGGCGCTGACAGCGATACGCGGACATATCCTTCCCCTGCGGATCCAAACGCTGTTCCCGGTGTTACGATGACTCCCGCTTCTTCCAGCAGTTTGGCGGCAAATCGTTCGGACGAGTATCCGTCATAGACCGGGATCCACAAGAAAAAGGTCGCTTTCGGCCGCTGCACGTCGATGCCCAGTTCTCGAAGTCTCTCGGCCATCATATTCATGCGTTGTTCATAAATGCGGCTATTTTCTCGAATAAACGTCCGTCCGTTCGTCAAAGCGGCCACCGCCGCCTTCTGGATCGGAATAAACTGGCACGTATCCGTGTTGCTCTTGATCACCGAAAGCGCTCGAATCATGTCCCGGTTTCCGACTACGTATCCGATGCGGCAGCCGGCCATGTTATAGCTTTTGGACAACGATCCAAATTCCACCGCCACTTCCTTTGCCCCGTCCACCTGCAAAATGCTCGGCGCTTGAAAACCAGCAAACGTCACGAACGAGTAGGCCGCATCATGAGCAATGAACATCCGGTGGCGACGGGCAAGTGAAACGGCTTCGGCCAATACATCCAAATCGACAGCGGCGGCCGTCGGATTGCTCGGATAATTGAGAAACATGATTTTCGCTTGGTCATAAACGGACGAGGGAAGCGCATCAAACCGAGGAATATAACCATGTTGCGCATCGAGCGGCAGCGATCGGCTCTGGCCGCGGGCAAAATGGACGGCCGTCCGGTAGACAGGATAGCCCGGATCAGGCACTAAGGCGAGCTCGCCGGGATTGAGAACGGCTTGCAGCAAATGGACGATTCCTTCTTTCGAGCCGATTAACGCCAACACCTCGGTCTCCGGATCGAGCTTGACGCCATATTCCCGTTCATAAAAACGCGCGACCGCTTCCCGATACTCCCTGCAGCCGCCATACGGCGAATACGTATAGTGTTCTGGCGCATCGAGCGCTTCTTTCAACGCTTCGATGACAAAGGAAGGGGGCGGCAAATCGGGGGCGCCGATCCCTAAATCAATGACATCGACCCCGAGCTTTAGCAGTTCTTCTTTTTTCTTCTGAAATCGGGAGAACAAATATGGCGGCATCGTCTGCACAATATCGGAAAATGTGTTCAATCCCATCCCTCCTCATGGCCCTTCGTTTCAGTTTATGCGCACGCCCATCACCCTCATGCCCGTCTCACGTTCAAGAAGCAGCCTATAATACCAATGGCTTTCTCACATCAAGACATCATCAAAATCTTTTTTCTCGAATAGCAGGCTTTTTCACGAAGCTGCTAGAAGGCCGGTGATTTACTGGAGCAACAGCTTACTGGAATCGCTTCTCAAGTAGAAAAAGCTTGTAGCATCGACCCTATTTTCACACGTTCACCCATCGATCAAGGCAAACAGCGGTTTTTCACCAGCCTTCTGGAAAAACGCGATCCAACCATCTGAAACCCGACCCTTTCGCCATAAAAAGAAGCGGCCGGCATCATCCACGGTTCGATGACGCAACTGGCCGCTGTCTATGGAAGCGAAGCGCCGGCGAAGGCGTCGCGATAGACTGCGCAGTTTTCCCCTCATGATCATTCTATGATTCAAAATTTGCACCTTATGCCATTATCATAATCCATCTGAAACGATTTGTAAATATATTTTTTGAAAATTATATATTTTAAAAATAATAAAGAACCACACCAATTTGCACAACAAACAAGAGGGGCGATGAACGTTCGCCCCCCTCCGCTGCTTCGATCAGCACTGAGCGCTTTCCAGCTCATGCTTTTTCCGTTGATCGAACTTCCATATTCTCTCCACCATGCCGAGCATCGCAGCCCGCTTCTTGTCATTGATACAGCGATGACCCTTGCCGAATAAATTGTTGCGCTTTTTCTTTCATCCCTTCCTCTTTGATTTGCCGCTGCAGCTCGTGCGAAATGTTCATCGAACAAAACTTCGGCCCGCACATCGAACAAAAATGAGCTGTTTTCGCCGCCTCGGCCGGCAATGTTTCATCATGGTACTCACGAGCCCGTTCCGGGTCAAGCGACAAGTTGAACTGGTCGTTCCAGCGAAACTCAAAGCGCGCTTTCGAGAGCGCATCGTCACGCTGCTGGGCGGCCGGATGCCCTTTCGCCAGATCAGCCGCATGGGCGGCGATTTTATAGGCCACGACCCCGGCGCGTACGTCCTCTTTATTCGGCAGCCTAAATGTTCTTTGGGCGTTACGTAACAAAGCATCGCCGTTCCATAAGCGCCGATGATCGCGGCGCCAATCGCTGACGTAATATGGTCATACCCGGGCGCGATGTCGGTGACAAGCGGCCCTAACGTATAAAACGGCGCCCCGTGGCAAATTTCCTGTTCCTGCTCGACATTTTCGCGAATTTTATGCATTGGAATATGTCCGGGCCCTTCGATCATCACCTGCACATCATGCTTCCAGGCGATTTTCGTCAGCTCGCCGAGCGTCTTGAGTTCCGCAAACTGCGCCTCATCGTTCGCATCGGCGATGGAGCCGGGACGCAAGCCGTCGCCAAGGGAGATCGCGACATCGTATTGTTTCAAAATCTCGCAGATTTCTTCAAAATGCGTATACAAAAAGTTTTCTTCATGGTGGGCCAAACACCATTGGGCGATGATCGAGCCGCCGCGCGAGACAATTCCGGTCGTCCGGTTGGCGGTGAGCGGAATGTAATGAAGCCGCACACCGGCGTGGATCGTCATGTAGTCGACTCCTTGTTCAGCCTGCTCGATGAGCGTCTCGCGGTACACGTCCCATGTCAGCTTCTCCGGCACCCCTCCTACCTTTTCGAGCGCCTGATAAATCGGCACCGTTCCCACGGGGACCGGCGAATTGCGGATGATGTACTCGCGCGTTTCATGAATGTGTTTGCCGGTCGATAAATCCATGACCGTATCGGCGCCCCAACGCACCGCCCAAAGCAATTTTTCCACTTCGTCTTCAATCGATGAAGAAACAGCCGAGTTGCCGATATTGGCATTAATTTTCACATGGAAACGACGGCCGATGATCATCGGTTCGCTCTCTGGATGGTTAATATTAGCCGGAATAATGGCCCGACCAGCGGCGACTTCTTGGCGGACCATTTCTGGATCGATTTGTTCACGAATCGCGACAAACTCCATTTCTGGCGTAATGATCCCCCGTTTGGCGTAATGCATTTGTGTCACGGTTTTTCCGGGCTTTGCCCTCAATGGACGGCGCACAAACGGAAGCGAACGTTGGATCGCAACAGAAGACCGCTCCATTTCCTCCACATCGCCGCGCTCGACAATCCAGCGGCGGCGAAGAGGAGGCAAGCCTTTCTCCACGTCCGGTTCAAAATCGGGATCCGTATACGGGCCCGTCGTATCGTAGACGCGCACCGGTTTGTTTTCCACCATTCCTTGCGGCGTTTTCGTTGGCGACAAAGCAATTTCTCTCATCGGCACGCGCACATCCGGACGCGACCCTTCGATGTACACTTTGCGGCTTTCCGGAAACGACATAAACGAGCGGATGTTTTCCATGCGTGGCTTCCCCTTTCAACATAAAATTATGAAAGATCAGATCTGAAGCCACACCGTCTGAAGCGGGGCAAACACGAGAATAGGCGATGGCGGCCGATTCAAAATAAAAACAGGTTCCGACACCGGAACCTGATCGAAGGCAAAAGGCCAAATGAACAAGACACGTCCATCTGTTCCCGCTGCCTGCTTCCCTACGCTGGCATGACCCAGATCAGGTTCAAAGGGTCAAAGAACTTCATCGCGTTCTTTTCTCAGCCCGGCTCTCGGACTCCCCCAGCAGATAAGCGTATCACAATGATGACTGACTTTTTTATTTTATCAGGCAATTGGCAAAGATGCAAACCATTTTATTCCAAACGTTGACTCCCACACGTCGTTTGAAAGCCCCTCTTTCTCGAAGAAAGCGTCCTTTTCCTCACTCACACAGAAAATTTCTTCAGCATTGCCCGCATCTCGTCCGCCATCTGACCGAGCGATGTCGACGAAGAGGCGATTTCCTCGACGGAAGCCATTTGTTCCTGCGTCGCTGCCGATACGTTGGCCGCACCGGACGCTGACTGTTCGACAATATTGGTCATCTGTTGGAGTGCGTCGTTCACTTGGCGGGCATGCTCCGTCATTTGCTCGATGGCGGACGATACTTGTCCAATTTGTTTGCTCACTTGGCCGACCTCCTCGCGAATATGGGCAAATGATTGGCCGCATGCCGCCGCCACGTTCAATCCTTTCGCCACTTCGGAGATCACCTGTTCGGCAGACGCAACCGCCCGCTTCGTTTCTTCTTGAATGTAACCGATCAGCTCGGAAATTTGTTGCGCTGAGCGCGCTGATTGTTCTGCGAGCTTCCGCACTTCATCCGCGACAACCGCAAACCCTTTCCCTTGCTCGCCGGCGCGCGCCGCTTCGATCGCCGCATTGAGCGCCAACAAATTCGTCTGCGACGCAATGCCGGTGATCGCTTCCGTAATCTGTCCAATCTCGTTGGAGCGCTCCCCAAGCCCTTTCAC
>NZ_ATCO01000275.1:0-1592 GCF_000422025.1 Geobacillus sp. WSUCF1
ATTTCATCCAGCTAACATGTCTCTAGGATTGAGTAGAAATCACAGAAAATGGTGAAGACCCATAAAAGGAGGAATTCAAATATGAACAGGAAATTTATAGGAGTAATGTCCCTCTTTTTGATAATATTATTCGGAATGTATGGTGTCGGGACTAAAATTGTCGCCAAATCAAAAATTTATGAAACAGAGTCAACAACTACATTAGTGGTTAATAAAAATGATTTAGAGGACCTTTCAATTTACTTCTTAACGCCTTATATAACCAAAGCAGTACAGGATTATTATGGAAAACCATCTGGAATTCAGTGGTGGAAGCCTAAAATATTAGAGATTAAAAATTTAGAACCCGGGAGTCGTTATAAATTCTTACTCAAAATTCGTGTAGAAACATTTAAAGGGGCTCACAACCCTCCTTACGGAATTGATATAATAACACTTGAAATCGATTTTGACAAAATTCGTATTATTGATTACAAGCACATCGAAGAGAAGATAAAAAAAACAAACATAGGGTATTACCTCTTTTATTTTTCCTAAATAATGGACTCACTAATCAGCGAGGAACAGCTGAGCTTATACAGCTACTTTCTCCTGCCCGAGTTCGACAGTGACTAGGCAAATAAATCGCCTCTCAGTCCTTGATGCAGAAGGGCTGAGAGGCGATTAGGTATACTTGTGGCGTGTATCTATATAGATGCACCTTGAAAAGTTAACTTCTGGATTACACTGCACACCCTAGGCGTTGTAGCACTTCCTTCGGGCGTTCATGGATGTAGTCCACAAACCGGGCAATGGCTTGGGCGATATCGTTTTGATCTTTGTGAAACACATTGGCAATGACAGTGTCTTTCAGCCATTTCCACAAGCGTTCGATCGGGTTCAGTTGCGGAGAATATGGAGGAAGGTAAATGAAGTGAAAACTCCGTCCTTCTTCCCGCAAAAACTCTCACACCATTTTGGCATGATGAATTCGGGCGTTATCCAGCACCAAGACGATGAGACGATCCGGGTAACGCTCTTTGAGAATCCGCAGGAAATCCAAAAATGTTGTCGCATTGGCCGCTCCTGCTTGATAAAGAACTGTTTCGCCATCATGGACGTTAACGGCGTCAAACAGCGATACGTGAGCATGATGGCCGAACGTCGGCACTTGCTTTTGACGGCCAACCTCTGACCATGTCGTACGCAACACATGATACGATCGGATATGCGTTTCATCGATGTACAACAGGACGGAATCTGGATCGATTAAGTTTTTTTTATTAGATCCATTTGTTTTTCGAAGTGTTTTTGCCGATCCGGATCTCCTTTCGCCAACGTGTAAGTCGGCCGGGTCCACGAAAGCCCTTTTCGATGCAAGAGTTTTCGCAAGGCTTCGCGGGACATGGAGATGCCATAATGGTGGTGTACATAGGATTGAAGGATCTTCGTATTCCACGCCGAAGCGATGTCCCAGCCCAGCTCCGCGGGTGTCGTGGTCAACACAAGGTGTTTGATCTCTTCCTGCTGTTCTTCGGTGAGAAACGGCTCTCGCCCAGGGGCAAAATCCCGATGAAGCAGGAGTTCCAGGCCCCATACCCGTCAAGTTAGCG
>NZ_ATCO01000276.1:0-889 GCF_000422025.1 Geobacillus sp. WSUCF1
TCAACTAGCACCACGGGTTTTAAATAAATATGGAAGGGGTTTTAAAGATGACAAGAAAAAATATAAAACGAACGTTGGAGGTAGACGAAATTATAAAACTTTATCTTGAAGGTGCTAGTACTACTGAAATTGCAAAGCTTTCTAATGTGTCTCCGAGATATATAAGAATGATTTTGTCTGATCATAATATTGAAAAAAGGCCGTTTGGTAGTTGGAAGCGTAAGTATAAGTTAAATGAAGATTATTTCAAGACTTGGTCTAAAAATATGGCTTATATCTTAGGTTTTTTTATAGCGGACGGTTTTGTCTCCAATGATTTTCAGACGATCGGATTCGCGCAAAAAGAAAAATATATTTTAGAACAAATCAGAGACGAATTAGGGTCTAATCAACCACTTTATCAAAATAAGCAAACCGGTGTTTATATGTTATATCTCAATAGCAAAGTTATGAAAAACGATTTAATGGAGATACATGGTATCACACCAAATAAATCACTGGATATAAAATTTCCGTATGTTCCAGAAGTGTATTTAAATCATTTTATAAGAGGCTATTTTGACGGTGATGGAAATATTAATTCTCATGGATATGTAGTCAGTTTTGTTGGCGGATCTTTGGATTTTATGACAGCATTAGAGAATCATTTAAAAGCTCGAGGATTTGAAATGTACTTAACCAAAAACGAAAAACATATTCGTTTACAGGCGTGTTGATTATCCAATAAAATCCAAAGGGTATAGAAAAAAGAGCACCTTTCCTGTAGAATGTGAGTAACGACACAAACAAACCCAGGAGGTGCTCTCTATGAACAAGCATACCACACTCCCGAATTTGATGTAAAAACTTGTTTCGGATGAAGAGATTCAACGGATTGCCGAAGCGGTTG
>NZ_ATCO01000277.1:0-237 GCF_000422025.1 Geobacillus sp. WSUCF1
CGACAATCCAAAAGAATATAAGTTCAGCGGCAAACGTATTAAGCGCGGCTTGTATCGAACAAAGTCTGGCAAACTAATTAATGCTGATGTCAATGGCGCATTAAACATCTTAAAGAAAAGTAAAGCTGTAGACCTGAGTGTCTTATGCTCTAGCGGCGAAGTGGACACGCCTCAAAGAATAAGGATTGCTTGAAGCAGTCAAACTTCTTTGGAAGCCCCCACTTCAAATTTTCGCTA
>NZ_ATCO01000278.1:0-1423 GCF_000422025.1 Geobacillus sp. WSUCF1
AAAAAATTAAATTAGATAGAATATTTATTAACATAATTTACTTATTTGTTTTAAGAGTGAGCATGTACCTATTTCCTTTAATTACTATGCCTTATTTAGTTAGAGTACTAGGGATAGCGAATTATGGAGTTCTTTCTCTGATTCAAACGATTAGTTCGTATTTTGTTTTGTTCATAAACTACGGTTTTAATTTATCAGGTCCAAGGGATATTGCAGTCAATAAAGAAAATAATAAGGAGTTAAATAATATATTTTGTAATGTTATTTGTATAAAATTGTTACTTTTTATTATTTCAATACCTTTTCTTCTAATTGTAGGTCTACTGATTCCTATTACTAAAGCTAATTACTCTGTTTATCTATTATTATTAATAACATTAATTTCTGAAGTGATTTACACTAATTGGTTTTTTCAGGGGATTGAGAGACTGAGATTATTCACTTTAATAAGTTTATTTTCACGATTAATATCTTTGATACTATTGTTGATTTTTGTTAAAAAAGCAAACGATCTGTTTTTAGCATATTTAATTATTTCCGGTAGTAGTTTATTAGGTTCTATCATCAGTTTTATAATCATAAAAATAGAATTTAAGTTTAAATTTTTTTTTTCCTGATCTTATAACTATTAAAACACAATTACAAAAAGGATGGGATTTATTTGTTGCTCAGGGTGCTACAACATTATTTTCTAACAGTAATATTTTTATTATAGGGTTATTACTAACTCCTGAACAGGTCGGTCTCTATTCAATTGCAGAGAGAATAATGAGGACGGTTGCATCAATGGTTGCCCCTGTAAGTAATGCTTTATACCCAGTCAGTGCGAAATTATTTAAGAAATCAAATGATGTTGCTATTAAATACTTAAAGAAATTTCTCTTTATCGGTAGTTTGGTATTTATGTTAGCTGGAGTAGGAATGGTTGTATTTTCAAATGTTATTGTCTTGGTAATGACGGGAGAAGAGAATATTGAGATTCAATACCTACTTCTTATTATGGCATTTATTCCGCTTAGTATTTATATAAATAATATTTATGGTACTCAAATAATGTTAAATTTATATCTAGAAAAAGTATTTAAATATCTAATAATCACTAATGATATATCCTTGCCTGTATTAAGTTACATCCTTACACTAAATTTTAACTTATGGGGAGCATCATTTTCATTATTAATAACAGAGATATTATTAACTGTTTCTATGGTTGTATATGTAGAATTTATTAAAAAACAAGGATTTTTAGGAGTTTTAAAAAAATGAAGGAATACAAAGTATCTATAGCTATGTGTACTTATAATGGAGAAAAGTATTTAGAGGAACAAATGAATAGTCTAGTTAATCAATCTTATAAACCTTACGAAATAGTAATTTGTGATGACTTTTCAACAGATAATACTTTAAATATATTATATTCCTT
>NZ_ATCO01000279.1:0-1729 GCF_000422025.1 Geobacillus sp. WSUCF1
TTACAACTTATATAGATGCAATTTGAAGCATCACCATTTGCAACTTTTACCGAGTATTCGATCGACTGTCGGGCGACCGAACAACGCAGCTTAAAGACCCATATATGGGTCTGTGAAGCAGGCGGTTGTTCGGTCTTCCGTTACGCCTAGGCGTGACGGAAGAAGCCTGCGGCTTGCCTCCGACAGTCGAGAACATAGACAAGCTGCTTTTTCGCTGCATCTTAATCGCGCTTCTGTTTCATAACGGAAAGCATCGACAAGACAAGTTCAGCCGAATGTTTCGCCGCCGTCTCCAAAAACTGTTCAAACGACACGTCCGACTCCTCACCCGCAATATCAGACAACGCCCGGATGATGACAAACGGCGTCCCAAATTGCACGCACACTTGGGCGATCGCCGCCGCTTCCATTTCGACGGCGCACAATTCCGGAAACTGACCGCGCACAAATTCGACTCGCTTTGGATCGTTCATAAACGAATCGCCGGTGGCGATCAAGCCGGTCACTGCCTGCAGGCCATCAAGCCGCGCCGCCGCCTGCTTGGCCGCCTCAACAAGCGCCTCATCCGCCCGGTAGCGGGCCGGCAGGCCGGGCACTTGCCCGTAAGCGTAGCCGAACGCGGTCACATCGACGTCATGATGGACGACTTCCTTGGAAATGACAAGATCTCCGACACGAAGCGAAGGCAAAAATCCGCCAGCTGACCCCGTGTTAATCACGAAGTCAGGGCGAAAGCGGTCAAGCAGAAGCGTCGTTCCCATGGCGGCGTTCACTTTGCCGATCCCGGATTTCAACAACACCGCCTCCACGCCGTCAAGGCGCCCTTTGGAAAATTCGCACCCGGCAATGACCGTTTCCTCGCGACCTTCCATGCGCGAACGCAAAATCGCCACTTCCTCTTCCATGGCTCCAATAATGGCTGCTTTCATCGTTCTCCCTCTTTCTATGTCGTTTGTTTCACCGCCTCCATCACCCAGACGAACGCGTTTTGCTGCGCAAAGGAGGCGGAAAAGCCATGCTTGGAAAACAGTGATGCCAATACGTCAAGCGTCGTATAATATTCGCGTTCCAAATCGTCGGCCAAATCGTGGAAGCCGCGCGCCCGGGCTTCCTCAATCGCCTGGCGGAACGCCTCTTTGTCGCGAAACGCCGTATCGGCAAACACTATTTTACCACCCGGATGGAGCAATTGACTATATTTCGCCAGCGCTTCGTCTTTTTCCGCATCCGTCAAATGATGAAACGCATACGTGCTGGCGATCGTGTCGATCGGCTCCGGCGGTGTCGGAAATTGCAAAAAGTCGCCGTCCAGAATGACCGCTCGCCCGCTGAGCTTTTCCGCTGCTTTTTTCCTCATCGGCGCCGATGGCTCGATCCCGTACACCCGCTTGCCGCGCTCAAGCAGCTTTTTCGTCAAGTTTCCTGTGCCGACGCCAAACTCGAGCACAACTTGGCCGGCTTTGTCGGCGACCGTGCTTAAAATGCGGTCATAACCGGCAAACACGTCTCGATATTGCTCATCGTATCCTTCGACCGATCGGTCATACGATTCCGCCCATTGCTCAAACAAGTCAAGAAACTCTCTGCCCATATGGTCACACCCCAAAAAGTTTATAATTCCTATAAATATAGTATGTTTTTTCGTATTGCCTGCTCTCACTGTAGCATATGTTTTTCCCTTGTTCAACGATCATGTTTCGTTCGTATTGTTCCCCCTTGTACATCGGTG
>NZ_ATCO01000280.1:0-208 GCF_000422025.1 Geobacillus sp. WSUCF1
CAGGTTGACAACTGCCCAACCACGCAGGTCATGCCTGCATCGTTACCGATTCTCTCGGTGTGTCTGTTGGCAGTACTTGGCTTCCACACACAACAGACAGACCTACGCTCGATGTTTGACGGTTGCAACGTTTCCTGCAACCAACTCCATCCATCGAGCAGCCGTTATGGGAGTGCCTTTATTGAACGGTTTTCTCCACGCCTTTATT
>NZ_ATCO01000281.1:0-438 GCF_000422025.1 Geobacillus sp. WSUCF1
GCCCCTGCAAGAGTAGGTCGCTGCTAGGCAAACAACGTGGAGTATTAGCTCAGCGGGAGAGCACCACGTTGACAGCGTGGGGGTCACTGGTTCGATCCCAGTATACTCCACCATGATGGGGCGTTAGTTCAGGGGGAGAACGCTTCGCTGGCAGCGAAGAGGTCAGGGGTTCAAATCCCCTACGCTCCACTTCTACGCGGTCGTGGCGGAATGGCAGACGCGCTAGGTTGAGGGCCTAGTGGGGGCAACCCCGTGGAGGTTCAAGTCCTCTCGACCGCATCGCTCCAAACAGTTATGGAGGAGTACCCAAGTCTGGCTGAAGGGGTCGGTTTCGAAAACCGATAGGGGTGTCACAGCCCGCGGGGGTTCGAATCCCTCCTCCTCCGCCATAAAGCTGTCATTTGTACTGACGTTTCTATTATGCCGACTTAGCTCAAT
>NZ_ATCO01000282.1:0-1493 GCF_000422025.1 Geobacillus sp. WSUCF1
GAAAGGGCGCACGGTGGATGCCTTGGCACTAGGAGCCGATGAAGGACGGGGCAAACGCCGAAACGCTTCGGGGAGCTGTAAGCAAGCGTTGATCCGGAGATGTCCGAATGGGGGAACCCACTGTCCGTAATGGGGCAGTATCCATGCCTGAATCCATAGGGCATGGAGGGCACACCCGGGGAACTGAAACATCTTAGTACCCGGAGGAGAAGAAAGCAACCGCGATTCCCTGAGTAGCGGCGAGCGAAACGGGAACAGCCCAAACCAAGAGGCATGTCCTCTTGGGGTTGTAGGACCGCTCACGATGGGAGTGAGAAAGGGACGGGGTAGACGAACCGGTCTGGAACGGCCGGCCAGAGAAGGTGAGAGCCCTGTAGTCGAAACTTCGTTCCCTCCCGAGCGGATCCTGAGTACGGCGGGACACGAGGAATCCCGTCGGAAGCAGGGAGGACCATCTCCCAAGGCTAAATACTCCCTAGTGACCGATAGTGCACCAGTACCGTGAGGGAAAGGTGAAAAGCACCCCGGGAGGGGAGTGAAAGAGAACCTGAAACCGTGTGCCTACAAGTAGTCAGAGCCCGTTGATGGGTGATGGCGTGCCTTTTGTAGAATGAACCGGCGAGTGACGATGGCGTGCGAGGTTAAGCCGAAGAGGCGGAGCCGCAGCGAAAGCGAGTCTGAACAGGGCGTGTGAGTACGTCGTCGTCGACCCGAAACCAGGTGATCTACCCATGTCCAGGGTGAAGGCCGGGTAACACCGGCTGGAGGCCCGAACCCACGCACGTTGAAAAGTGCGGGGATGAGGTGTGGGTAGGGGTGAAATGCCAATCGAACTTGGAGATAGCTGGTTCTCCCCGAAATAGCTTTAGGGCTAGCCTCGGGTTTAGGAGTCTTGGAGGTAGAGCACTGATTGGGCTAGGGGCCCAAACCGGGTTACCGAACCCAGTCAAACTCCGAATGCCAATGACTTATGCCCGGGAGTCAGACTGCGAGTGATAAGATCCGTGGTCGAGAGGGGAACAGCCCAGACCGCCAGCTAAGGCCCCGAAGTGCACGTTCAGTGGAAAAGGATGTGGAGTTGCAAAGACAACCAGGATGTTGGCTTAGAAGCAGCCACCATTTAAAGAGTGCGTAATAGCTCACTGGTCGAGTGACTCTGCGCCGAAAATGTACCGGGGCTAAACGTGCCGCCGAAGCTGCGGGATGACCGTTGGTCATCGGTAGGGGAGCGTTCTAAGGGCAGAGAAGCCAGACCGGAAGGACTGGTGGAGCGCTTAGAAGTGAGAATGCCGGTATGAGTAGCGAAAACAGAGGTGAGAATCCTCTGCGCCGAAAGCCTAAGGGTTCCTGAGGAAGGTTCGTCCGCTCAGGGTTAGTCGGGACCTAAGCCGAGGCCGAAAGGCGTAGGTGATGGACAACAGGTTGAGATTCCTGTACCACCTTCTTCCCGTTTGAGCGATGGGGGGACGCAGGAGGATAGGGCGAGCAGGCGG
>NZ_ATCO01000283.1:0-1748 GCF_000422025.1 Geobacillus sp. WSUCF1
TCTTTATTACAACCTATATACAATTAAACTGTAGATGAGCATTTTTCACTACAATAATTTCTATGGTTAAAAGAGACAAACAGAGACCCTCTTACACGATGCGGAACTGTTTTTTGACTACATCAATGGTCATATCCTCCTATTCGCCACAGCTGAACCCGATCGAGCACTTGTGGAAATGGCTGAAAGACACCGTCATTGCCAATGTGTTTCATCAAGATCGAAACGATATCGCCCAAGCCATTGCTCGGTTTATGGATGACATCCATGAACGCCCGGAGGAAGTGCTGCAACGCTTGGGGTGTGCAGGATGACTGAGAAACTCACTCTTCATGTTGTATGTATATACTTACATTCTACAGGAAAGGTGCTCTTTTTTCTATGATGTGGATGGGGATTATCGGTTAATCAACACGCCTGAAAAAAGAGGTGTTCAACAGCAACAAGAAAAAGGCATGACTAATCTAAATCATTATAAGGTAGGTGGCATTTTATTTTTATGAAACTTATATTTTCTGGAAAAAGTGGAATATTCATAAAGGTTCTCTTGTTAGTTATTTCATGGTTTATTATTTTATTCAGCTTGATGATTCAAAATTCTGATGCGTTCATTTATTGGTTTAATCCAAGCGTAGTATCCATTAGCGATGAAAGGTATTTTTATACTTTAGTGCCTACCTTTTTTAATATTCTACTTTTATTTTTCCAAATTAAGTTTTTGGGGGTTAGAGAGAGAAAAACAACTATCTACAAAATCTTGTTTGTTACGCTTGTCATTAATACTATATTGTTTTTATATTATGCTATTTATCAATTTTTTGGATAAATCCAAAAACAATTATTGAATGGGGGTGGCAAGCTTTTTTTCTTCCGACCGTTGAAACTCAAGGAAAAACCGTGAGTGTGGAGGATAAACTTTTGACAATACCTTACGGTGAAGAGGGTGGCTTATCATTGAAACGGATCCTCCGTTATGTTTTGTTGTGTACAATGCTAGCTGGCTGCGATCATCAGGAGATGAATTTACAGGCTCATCATTTGGATGCAAAAAGACAAGGTTTTGATCAAGAAGAGATAGAAAATCTCATTAGAGAGCCGGAAAACGCCAATAAAGTCAACCGACAGCTCAAAAACAAGGAGGCTGCGGCTTTCTTTCGGCTGGGGATGACGAAAGAAGAGATTCGTCACTTGGATCGGGAGGAGATGGATTTTTTTCGCGCGAGAAGTGCGGCGAATCAATGGCATGAGCTCGATGAACAAACGGTGAAGGAGATTTTCAAGAAACAGGCGGATCATCCAATGATCCGATGCCATATCGAGAAACAGAAATTATGCACCGCGTCCACGATTTACACCGATCAAAAAAAGAACATCATGGAATTGACATATCCGTTTCCTTGTTAAGTCGAGAAGAGCATCGATATGCCGTCGTCTTGTCGTATGAATGGCTTATCGATCCGAAAGAAAAGGAGACGGATTTTTACGGGATTTTGACGACTGAAAATGCGGTTGTCGATTATCATCAGCTTTATAGCTCCTACAAGACGTATCGGGATGCGTCTCACGTCAGCATACAACATAGTAGAAAACCTTACCAATCTTCTGTTGTAGGGTATATGATCAAAAATTCTCTGCACAAGGAAAACAACCGCCACTTTGGATATGTGTATTCTGAAATTGTCCCTTCGGATCACGCGCAAACGTATATGGATGTTGAGGGATTTTATGTTCATCGTCTTTGGCGAGGA
>NZ_ATCO01000284.1:0-262 GCF_000422025.1 Geobacillus sp. WSUCF1
GCAAAACGAGCGTCCGAGTCATTGGCCGATTGAACGCATAGCTGAAGGCAGGCGCCGGATAACAAGTCATATTCAAACTGAATTTTCACCCCCGACGAAACGGAACCTCGATAGTCTTCCCCATAGTCAGCGGGAACCAAAAAGCTGGTTGAGTCCAAAATCCGCAGGCGGGTAAAACAAGTTCGATAGGTCTCCATGGCTGACAAAAGCAATGGACGTTGATGCAGGAGGAGAAGGAAAAACACTTCTCGCAAAAATGCCA
>NZ_ATCO01000285.1:0-1028 GCF_000422025.1 Geobacillus sp. WSUCF1
ACAAATATTTTACTCACACTATCAATTTATTTTTATTTAAAAATTCTGGTTCATCACCAAATTTTGTGATTTAGTGACAAAAAAGAGAAAGCACTGACGAGATCCTGGCAATAATGTTAGCGGTGAAATAAACATTAGGGAGGTCTCGTAAGTGCTTTCTATATCACTAGGATTGCCAGAATTTAAAGTGATTAAACACGAACTTCTTTCCTATGGTTATGCGATTCATGTAGAGAAAACAGAGACACAGGAACGTTGCCCTCATTGTGGGTTTGCCACTTCCTCTGTCCACGACAGACGGACAAGAAAAGTACGGGATTTGGCGATTTTCCATCAACCGGTGTACTTGTTCGTAAAGGTAAAGCGCTATCGGTGCTGGAATTGTTCCCAAGTGTTTTCCGCCTCTTTGGAATCGATTTCACCCAATCAACATTACACCAATCGATTTTGTGGGTATTTGTATGAACTTTGCGAAGGCACCACCATTCAAGAGGTTAGTCGAAAGCACCGCATCCCATATACGACATTGGAACGCATTTATTACTCCATCGCATCGAAAAAAGCAAAAGAGCGTCAAACAGCGATAGAAGCATCTTCTCAAGAAGGAATGGTGCTTAGTTTAGATGAAATCGCGGTAAAAAAGGGACATCAGTATGAAACTGTATTGATGGATGCCAGAGCCGGATCGGTCATGGGAATGCATGCCGATCGCCAATGTGACTCCGCCATCAACTTGTTGAGCCAAAATATCCTGTCGAAAGAAATGGTCCAAACGGTGATTCTTGACATGTGGGAACCTTATCATAAGGCGGTTCGCTCCCTGTTTCCATCTGCTTCGATTGTCATCGATAAGTACCATGTGGTTCAAAAAGTGACACAAGCCTTGGATCAAGCAAGAAAGGAATTTTCTCCATTGAAAAAGGCTCGATATCTTCTCTTAAAAGGCTGTGAAAAGCTTCGTAAGGACCAACGGCTTCGATTAGACGATATCTTGGAGGAGTATCCGACACCATACCCATCAAGTTAAG
>NZ_ATCO01000286.1:0-542 GCF_000422025.1 Geobacillus sp. WSUCF1
CATTCACTGATCATTGGCCAGATTCGTATAGACGGCAACAAATTCACGATACCGTATTCTCGCCTATTTAAAAAGACTCACAAGCCTATCACGATAACGATTCCGCCTGTGTTACTGGACAAAAAGATTAAGCAGATTGAAATCATTCCTAAGCATCATGCCAGGTTCTTTGAGATTCAGTACAAATATGAAATGCCTGAAGATCAAAGAGAATTAAACGACCAAAAAGCACTGGCAATTGATTTAGGATTAAACAATCTTGCCACTTGTGTCACATCAGACGGCAGATCATTCATCATTGATGGGCGGAGATTAAAAAGTATAAATCAATGGTTTAACAAAGAAAATGCCAGACTTCAAAGCATAAAAGATAAGCAAAAAATCAAAGGCACCACTCGTAAACAGGCTTTGCTTGCTATGAATCGCAATAATAAAGTGAATGATTATATCAACAAGACTTGCCGTTACATCATTAACTACTGTATTGAAAATCAAATTGGCAAACTTGTCATTGGCTATGCGGAAACATGGCAACGCAATAT
>NZ_ATCO01000287.1:0-422 GCF_000422025.1 Geobacillus sp. WSUCF1
CCTTGCCTCGAGGAAACGGCGGTCGAGTTGGCCGTAGAGTGCTCTTCCTACCGCAAAGCGGCCCGTACGTTGGAGTCGATCGTGGGGTATGCGGTCCTAAGCCACGAGGCGATTCGCCAACTGGTGCTGGAGGCCCCTGTCTCGCTGCACCGCCCTGTTTCCCAACGGCACGGCCGAGTGCTGTTTGTGGAGGCGGATGGGCTGTTCATTTCCCGCCAGGGGAAAGGGAAACGGGCGAAAGAAGAGAAAATCCTGGCGATTCACGAGGGATGGAAACGAAACGGTTCGCAGCTTGAGCTCGTGAACCGGCGCCACTACCTCCATGAAGGGGAGGGAGACGTGTGGGAACGGTTTGAAGAGTGGCTGATGAACGAATATGCCTATGATCCGTGCCGGGACCTTTTGATCATCAACGGCGACGC
>NZ_ATCO01000288.1:0-221 GCF_000422025.1 Geobacillus sp. WSUCF1
CGATACGGCTCGAGCAGGCGGTCGATGTGCTGGTCGACTTCTTCGATGAACTGCTCCAATTCCTCAACGTGTTTCCACAAGAGGCGAAGGAGACGGAGCTCGTGTTCGGTCAAGGTGCCGAGCAGCGAATCGTACACCGCTTGCTTTTTCTTTTTGAGCCTTCCGCGCAGGCATTGATCCAACTCGTCCTTGTCCACGTATCCCTTCTCAAGCAGCCGGGC
>NZ_ATCO01000289.1:0-8022 GCF_000422025.1 Geobacillus sp. WSUCF1
CGTTCTACGCAGCGCCGGCGGCGCGACCGCCGTCTGTGCGGCCGCAGCCGACGCAACGGCGACAGCAGCCGTTCCTTTTTTCATATGTACTTTTGTTTCGCCTTGTTCGTATACGAATTCGTCAATTGAGGACTGGTCGACCAAGCGGATCAATTCACGGATTTCTTGAATTTTCATCGATCTCACACCTTTCTCCAAGTATCGTGCAGCCCGTTCCTTTCTGGCGGTGCCTAAACGTGTCCATAACGATTATACACACAACAGTAGGACAAACAAAAGACTTTTCCGCAAAAAAAGAAGCTGCCCTAAAGAGCAGCGCGTTCATCCAGCCGGCTGAAACTCAACCGTCACGTATTCAGCATCGGGTATTTCTTTTTTCACCATATGAATGACTTCATTCGCCGATTTAGCTGAGCTTTGTTTCGATTTGATCGTCACGCGCACTTGGTTGTCATCGGCGCGCACGAGCACGTCTTCATAACCGCCTTTCGATTTGATGAGCGTCTCCAACGTTGCTTCTTTTTCGGACAATGCTTGCAATTTTTCAATTTTGTCGAGCGCTTCACTTTTTTCTTCCGCCGTCGCGTTCGCTGAAGCGACAATGGCGTTCAGCTCATCGCGCAGCCGGCTCCGTTCATCCTCAATTTTCATGCGCAGCGCTGTAAACAAGTCGTCGCCCGTTTCGCCAGACGCGGACGGCTTTTTCGCCTCTTCGACAGCGACGCTCGGCTGATCGGTTGTTTTTTCCGTTTTCTTATTGGCGGTAAATGCCGGACTGTCGTTCATATTTTTTGGAGCTGTCACGTAATAGACCGACAGCACAACGACCAAGCTCAACATCGTCAACAGCCATACGGTTTGTTTTTTCAACATGCCGATCTCCTCCCCTTACCCGGTCATTTTTTCGGCAAGACAGCGACGCGGTAGCTCGGAACGTTTAACACGCGCGTCACCGCCTCGACGATCCATTTTTTGATTTGCAAATTATCCGCCCCTTTGGCGACAACGAGAACGCCGCGGATGTCCGGCTTTTTCGTGGCGACGACAAGCGGCGTTTCTTCTTCGCCGTTATGAATAATGATGACTTCTTCATTGGTCGACTCGTTTTCGATCGTCCGCTTCCCGCCTTCCTTGTCGCTCTCTTCCGTTGTCTGCTGCTGAGTCGAACGCTTTTTCTCATACAGTTTCAACTCCGTGGAATCGAGATTGACGACGACCGTGACATCATCCACCCCTTCGATCGCCTCAAGAGCGGCTTTCAGTTCTTTTTCGTACCGCTCCTCATAGGCGGCGATCACTTTCTCTTTCGTCTCCTTGCTTGCCAGGAATGCCGGCTCGGCTGGAGCGGACGGCTGCCCGGCGGAAGGCTTCGCTTCGGCTTCCTCTCCACTGTTTGCCCAATGGCTTGCCGCCATCAAGGCGACACCAGCCAACAGCAGGACGACGACGTACGAAAACGGCCATTTTTTCTGTGCTCCTTCCCCGTCTTTCGGCGCTGAAGAAAAGAGCCGTTTGATGAGCGGCAACATCCCCCCTCTATTCCCTCCCCCTAAATTGCACGTCAATTTTATCTTCATCGATTTCCCATCGGCCGGCGAGAAAAGCGCGCACCTCCTCTGCCAGCGAAGCATCGCCCTCCGGCAAAGCCGGCGGCTTCGTCGTATCGATGACAACCGGTTCCACCGAACCGGCTGACTTCTGTTTCGAAAGGACGACCTCAATCGTCTTGATGTCATCCGGCATGCGCCAGTCGTCGCCTGGCTTGGCGTAAACGTTGACATCCGCTTTCAGCCCATACTTTTCCATCAACTCCTCATTGACATCGTTTTCGAGCTGGACAGCCATTTGTTTTAAAATATATGCGCGTTGCGAGGCTTGTATTTCTTTTTTCTGCTGTTCGATTTGATTTTTTATTGCCTCCTCCCCCGCACGGCCGTTGGAAAAATGGACGAGCGCCGACGCGATGAGCTGCTCGGGATCAACGGAAGCGAGCCTGAGTACCGGAGCGAGCATCACGAGAACGAGCATAAGCCCGACAGCCATTTTCACGTATTTTTGCATCGTCCCCGACGGCAGCAAAAAATCGATGATGATAGCAAACAACAAAAACAAAATGATGTTTGTCACCCACTCAATGACTAGCTGCATAGCGCTCCCCCTAGCGGACCATCATCGTAATGTTCCCGGCCATCACCATGACGGTGAGGCTTAAGAAAAACATGAGCGACACAATGAGCAGCGCCGCCAGCACGTAAGCGATGCTTTTGCCGATGATGTTGAGGCAGGACAATACCGGTCCGCCGCCAAGCGGCTGCAGAAGAGCAGCCGATAGTTTGTAGACGATGACGATGGCGAAAATTTTCACCGCTGGAAAGATGGCGATCATGAGCAAAATCGCCGCCCCGACCAACCCGACCGTATTTTTCAACAGCATGGAAGCGGCGACGACCGTATCGGCGGCATCGGTGAACAGCTTGCCGACGACCGGGATGAAATTGCCGGTGACAAATTTCGCCGCCCGGAGCGCCACGCCGTCAGCCACGGCCGCTGTCGCTCCTCGCACGGACATGACGCCAAGGAACACGGTCAAAATGAGGCCGAGCAAACCGAGGGCGGCTTTGTTGAGCAAATCGGCGAGCTGAGTCGCCTTGTAACGGTCGCTGAGCGTGCTGACGACCGAAAGCAGCGCAGCCAGAAGCAAAAGCGGCAAGGTGACGTATTCAACGACCGTGCCGGTGGTGTTCATCACAAACAAAATGATCGGGTGGAAAAACGCCGCCGACGCGACCCCGCCGGAAGTGGCGAGCAGGGCGAGCAGCAGCGGAACGAGGGCGATGATGAAATGGCTCATCGTCCGCACCGCCTCAAGCGCATAATCCGCCGCGAGGCGAAAGCTGTTTAAGGCGATCAACAAGAGCACCATATAGACGACCGCCTGGGCGATTTTGCTTACTTCCTGCTGAGCGAATGCATTTTGCAGCGATTGCAGCACCGTGCTGAAGACAGCAAGCAAAATGAGCGTGCCGAGCAGTTTGCCGTTCACCTGCAGTTCATAAAACAAATAGCGGGCGAGCGCCTTCAGCCATTCGGACGGCGACCATTGCTTGTCGCCGCTTAAAAAATCGGTGAGCGGCCCTTTCTCGCTTTCCGGCAAAAACCCGCCATACTCGCTGACGATCGTTTCCCAATAGCGGCGGATATCGCTCACATCGAGCTGAGCGAGCTGCTCGCTGACCGACGGTCCATCGCTTGCGGCTTGTACGACCAACGGGCAAAAAAAGAGAGAAAGCAGCCCGACAATAAGGAACGCTGTTCGCTTCAATCCGTTCCCCCCTTTAGCGCGCCGACGGGATGAGGCCGATGACCGCTTCGATGATCGCGGTTAAAATCGGAACAGCCAGCGCCAAAATGACGATTTTGCCGCCGAGCTCAATTTTGGCGGCGATCGCCCCTTGGCCGGCGTCTTTGGAAATTTGCGCGGCGAACTCGGCAATGTAGGCAATGCCGATGATTTTCAGCATCGTCTCTAAATACACCATCTGAATATGGGCGCCTTCGGCCATTTTTCGCAACATCGCCAAAATGCTGCTGATTTGATCGACCAACAACAGAAAAATGGTGCAGCCGACAAACACGGTCAACAAAAAGGCCAGATTCGACTTTTGCTCTTGCAGCAACACGACCAAAAACGTCGCGATCAACCCGAGGCCGACGATTTGCAAAATGTCAATGGCCGATCCCTCCTACCCGCGGAACAAAAAGACATCCTTGATTTTTTGGAACAAGTCGCTGACGATGGAAGCGACCATAAACAAAATATAAATAAAGCCGAGCAGCGTCACCCATTGGGCGTATTCTTTCCTCCCCATCTGATCGAGCACCGTATGCAAAAACGCGATGACGATGCCGACGCCGGCGATTTTCAAAATGAGATCGACATCGATGCCCATGATTCTGCCTCCTGTCTACATGAGTAAAATGACGAGCAGCAGGCCGGCCAACACGCCTAAACTTTTCGCCATCTTGGCGTAGCGCGCTTGGTTGTCTAGCGCTTCCGCTTCCTCCCGCTCAAGATGGGCGAGCGCCAGCGCGATTTGCCTTTGCTGGGTGAGCCGGTCGTATTGGCCAAGCGTGGCGCCAAATTGTTTCATCACTTCAAATTCTCCTTGCTTTAGAGCGGTTTTTCCCCATACGGCTCGCAAGCTTTTTTCCCATGCCTCGGCGGCGCTCGTTTCTTCTGTGCATAACGCGGCGGCAAACCGCTCGAACAATTCGGACAACGGGGCGGTCGTTTGCCGGGCGAGATGCATAGCGGCGTCGGCAAGCGGCGTATGGCCATACATCACTTCCGCCTCAAGCGCCCTCAGCGCCGCTTTCAGCTGGCGGAGCTGGCGCGGCCGCTCGTGCAACAAGCGGGCGGCGGCAAACCCAAGCCATGTTGAGGCGGCGAGAATCAACAGAGCGCCAAACCATTTCATCGATGGACCACCGCCCTTTCATACAGCACCGTTCCGCCAGCGTCGAGAATGCGTCGGATTGAGCCGGGATGGGGAATGTTCGTCAGCTCAATAAACCGTTCAAACACCTTTTGTTCCATCACCGGGCCGAGCGTCGGACGCTGCCAGACGTCTTGGATGTTGCGGCCGTGCACAGTCGTCCATACAGAGACGCCAGCATTGGCCGCTTCAAGCACTGCCTCGCTGTCCTCCTCGCGTCCGATTTCGTCGACAATCATGACATCAGGCTCATCGCGCGGATCATCATCATCATCCCTTCCGCTTTCGGGCAGGCGTCCAACACGTCAAGGCGCGGGCCGAACGAAAACTGAGGAATCCCTTTCACACAGCCAGCGATTTCCGACCGTTCGTCAACGATCGCCACCTTTTGCGCCGGAATGCGCCCCGTCCCGCTGCTAATCAAGCGCGCCGCATCGCGCAGGAGCGTCGTTTTTCCCGTCTGCGGCGAGCCGATGATCATCGTATGACGCCAGCGGCCGTCGTACACATACGGAATCAGCGGCTCGGCGATGCCGATCTGTTCCTTGGCGATGCGAATGTTAAACGAGGAAACATCGCGGATCGCTTTCACCTTGCCCCCTTCAGTAATGACTTTGCCGGCCAGCCCAACGCGATGCCCCCCCTCAATCGTCATAAATCCGCGCTTCAGCTCTTCTTCGACGGCATAGATCGAATAATGACTCAATTTGTTGAGCAAATGCACGCCGTCTTCTTTCGTCACTTCATACGGCAGCAATCGGGCCGTTCCGTCGACGATCACCTCAAGCGGCCGGGAGACGCGGATGCGGATTTCTTCAATTCCGCGGCGGCATGAAGGAAGATGGTGCTGCAACGCGGCGGCGACCGTTTTCGGCAAAATTCCCCACACCGCTTCCATGGCCCTCCCCCTTTTCTTGTGGACTAGTTCATATGTATGGGCGGAATGCGCCGTTTATGCCTTACTTGTAAATCGCGAACAAAATGAGCGCGATCCCGAGCGCCACAAGCCCAAGCCGTGAAAACGAGAGCTCGTCCGCAAGCGAAAGCAGTCCAATCGCCATGGTCACCATCATGACGGTTGGACCGACGACAGCAAGCGCAGCATTAACGGCAAGCGCTTTTTTCACGTCATTGAACACAAGCATCAACAGCGCCGCGCTCAGTTCAATGAACGCGGACACCATCCGCATGCCAGCCATGGCCATAACGGACGGGTCGATCGATCGCAGCCAATGTTTCATGTTCCCCTCCTGTTTTGCCAAATGGGATCGATTAGTACAAACGTATGCGAAAACAAGCCGTTTCAGAAGAAGTTTTTACTGAGGAAAACGATGGGGGAGAGCAAAACGGCGCCCATTTTGCGCATAAAAAACACCGCCCCGGAAGGTGTCCGAGACGGTGCCTGTCGGGCTTGCGCTTACGCCCGCGAAACGTACGTGCCATCGGCCGTATTAATGATGAGCGTGTCGCCTTCGTTGACGAAAAACGGCACTTGAACGACAAGGCCGGTTTCGAGCTTCGCCGGCTTCGAGCCGCCAGAAGCGGTGTCACCTTTAATGCCCGGCTCTGTTTCAACGACTTTCAGCTCGACGGTGTTCGGCAGCTCGACGCCGATCGTTTCGCCTTGGTACATCATAATAAATACTTCCATATTCTCTTTCAAGAACTTCAGTTCATGCTCGATTTGTTTCGCCGGCAGCTCGATTTGTTCGTACGTTTCCATATCCATAAAAACGTGTTGGTCGCCGTTGGCGTACAAATATTGCATTTTGCGTGTGTCGATTTGCGCCCGGTTCACTTTTTCGCCGGCGCGGAACGTCCGCTCCTGAATGGCGCCGGTGCGCAAATTGCGCAGCTTCGAACGGACGAACGCCGCCCCCTTGCCCGGCTTGACGTGCTGGAATTCAAGGACGCGCCAAATCTCGCCGTCCACCTCAATCGTAAGTCCTGTGCGAAAATCGTTGACTGAAATCATTAGCCGAAATCCTCCTCACGCAATCCATTATAAAATGATCAGTTCTTTTGGCGAATGGGTGAGCGCTTCGTTCCCGTCAGCAGTGATGACCGTATCGTCCTCGATGCGCACCCCGCCAAGCCCCGGGATGTAAATGCCCGGCTCGACGGTGACAACCATGCCTGGCTCAAGCACGACATCCGAACGGAACGAAAGCGTCGGCCCTTCGTGAATTTCCAATCCAATCCCATGGCCGGTCGAATGGCCGAAATAGTCGCCATACCCTTTTTCGCGGATGTAATCGCGCGTGAGCGCATCGGCTTCCTTGCCGGTCATGCCTGCCTTGAGCCCGTTCATGCCTCGTTGCTGCGCTTCAAGAACGATGTCATAGATCGTCCGCAACTCCGCGCTAATGTCGCCGACGGCGACCGTTCTCGTCATATCGGAACAATACCCTTTATAGTAAGCCCCGAAATCAAGCGTGACGAGCTCGCCGCGCTCGATCGTTTTCTCTGACGCCACCCCGTGCGGCAGCGCCGAACGGTAGCCGGAGGCAACGATCGTATCAAAGGAGGACGAAGACGCACCTTGTTTGCGCATAAAAAATTCCAGCTCATTCGCCACTTCGATTTCTTTAACGCCTGGACGGATGAACGACAAAATGTGCGAAAACGCCGCATCGGCGATTTCTGCTGCTTCCTTTAATATCTTAATCTCTGCCTCTGACTTAATCAAGCGCAATTTTTCTACGAGCCAAGACGTTGGCACGAGTTCAGCGCGGATGGCTTCTTCATACGACTTGTATGCGGCATAGGTGACATGTTCTTGCTCAAAGCCAAGCCTCTTGATGCCAAGCCGCTTCACCTGATTGGCAATTTCTTCGATGATCGGCCGCTGTGCTGGACGACTTCAAACCCTTGGGCTTGCCTCGATGCTTGTTCGACGTAGCGGAAGTCCGTAACCAACACCGCCCCTTGACGGCTGACAAGTACAGCGCCGGCCGTGCCAGTAAACCCGGTCAAATAGCGGCGGTTGTAGCCGTTTGTGATTAACAGCCCGTCGATATGCTGCTCGTCAAGAAGCTCCCGAAGCTTTTCCAGCTTTTCCATGTTTCCGTCTCCTCTTCCCTTAGAGTGTGCTCGTCTCCTTGGCTGCCTGCGTCGAGAGCGGAGAAAATCTTCGCGGTCAGGATGACGCGAAAGACCTCGTAGGCGCGCCAGTTTCACGCAGCGCCCGCAGCAGCCATGGACTGATGGTGAAACACAAGTGTTGATGATCCATTATTTTACTATATAGGTGCAACCAAAACGTTTAACATATCTTTGACAGAAAAGCCACTTATCGATTTTTCGACTGTCGAGGGCAAGCCTTTGCTTGCCTCCGTCACGCCGATCCAATGCTCAGTAAAAGCTACAAATTCGAAAACTTCAAATTGATAAAAAAACACAGAATCATATGGCTGAACACAAGCTTTTCTGTCTCTTCCCTCGAACAAGAACGCCGGCTGGCAAATGTCATTTGCCAGCAAAGCGTTCATTGTTTGAGGAGAGCATGCCGTCATATGCCCAGTCG
>NZ_ATCO01000290.1:0-917 GCF_000422025.1 Geobacillus sp. WSUCF1
AACAAAATGCTTGAAGAGCGCATACAAATGTTTGAAAAGTTCAAGGACGATCAAGAATCCTTGAAACAGCAAACATTTCCGACCCCTGCCAAGTACAAAAAGGAGTTTCCTTGGCTAAAAGAAGTGGACAGCCTTGCGCTGGCAAATGCTCAACTAAATTTGCAGAAAGCGTTTCAACACTTCTTTTCCGGCCGCGCTGGATTTCCCAAGTTCAAAAACCGCAAGGCGAAACAGTCGTACACCACAAATGTGGTGAATGGCAACATCAAGCTTTCAGATGGCTATATCAAGCTGCCCAAACTGAAGTGGATCAAGCTCAAGCAACACCGGGAGATTCCTGCCCACCATATCATCAAGGCTTGTACGATCACGAAAACCAAAACAGGAAAATACTATATTTCTATCCTCACAGAGTACGAACATCAACCTGCCCCAAAAGAAGTACAAACGGTGGTTGGGCTTGACTTTTCCATGAGTACGCTGTATGTCGATAGCGAGGGTAAGAGAGCCAATTATCCTCGATTCTATCGCAAAGCATTGGAAACATTAGCGAAGGAACAACGCATTCTATCACGCAGAAAGAAAGGATCGAATCGTTGGCACAAACAGCGTCTGAAAGTGGCAAAGCTGCATGAAAAAATTGCGAACCAACGAAAAGACTTTCTGCATAAGGAGTCGCACAAATTAGCGAAACGGTATGATTGCGTGGTCATCGAAGACCTCAACATGAAAGGGATGTCCCAAGCCCTCCATTTCGGTCAACGAGTTCATGACAATGGCTGGGGCATGTTTATCACTTTCCTTCGGTACAAATTGGAAGAACAGGGGAAGAAACTGATCAAAATCGACAAATGGTTCCCCTCGTCCAAAACGTGTTCGTGCTGCGGTCGAGTCAAGGAGTCTCTATCGCTTTCTGA
>NZ_ATCO01000291.1:0-539 GCF_000422025.1 Geobacillus sp. WSUCF1
TTAGAGAGACAAACAGGGTACCCCTTATGCGATACGGAGCTGTTTTTTGATCACATCAATAGGAATCTCTTGCTTTGCAGCGTCATAAATGAACTCTATGACGCTATGGCCTTTCCGCGACCGAAGAAGCTCCAGCCCGGTGGAGAGGTTTTGTCGGGATTCGGCGATGCTGTACACGCAAGCCAATAAAACGGTCACCCAATACCGTTTTACCGCCCGAACGTGACGGACCCGGTATCCATCCAGCTTCAGTTGATCTTTCGCCTGCCGGAAAAAGCACTCGATCGTCCAACGCTGAGCATAGTAACGCAAGATGTCTTCGTCCCCGAGTTCCCGGTCGGTGCTCAAGATGCAATGAAGATGTTCCGGCGCCATCGGCTGATCCGCCTTCCAAGCCAGCAGCACCACCGCGTCATCGAGGCCATGGATGGCCCCCTCATAGCGATACACGCGATAACGCTCCTTCCCCACCGTGACGAGGCGGGTGTCTTTGGACTCGATATAGCGGGCAAACTGCTTGGCTTGGATGGCGATGCCTT
>NZ_ATCO01000292.1:0-7255 GCF_000422025.1 Geobacillus sp. WSUCF1
AGTCGAGTTGAAAAAAGAGTTTTTGCGCATGTTGGTGCGATTGGAGCTGGATGAAGCGAGGCAGCGGCTGCTCTTGGGCTTTTTTGAAACATATGTGAAGTTGTCGGAGGAGGAAGAGCAACAACTGCAAAGAGAGGTGAGGGCGATGGAAACGAAAGAAAAAGAGCAAGTGTTGGAGCTGATCATTTCCTATGAGCAAAAGGGAAGGAAACAGGGGATAAAACAAGGAATGAAACAGCTGATCCGCAACATGGCGCGCAAAGGAATGAAGGCGGAAGACATTGCTAGGTTGGTGGATCTTCCAGAGGAAGATGTTTGGGAATTGCTTGAAGAGTAGGGGAATCAAATACAAGTGGCGGCCATCTAACGAGGACAGTTGGCGGCGGCAAAAGAGGTAGAGGAAATCACTGATTCGTAAGTGATCGATTGTAGAAAACGGATGATCGTCCGGTCACATGAAAGAGGAGGAACAAAAATCAGAAAGTATGTACCGTGCCAACGTTTTATGTACCGTCGGCCTTGAAGGCTGGCGGTCTTTTTTTTGCTTTGAGACTCCAGCGTTCCCCGAGGCGTCTTGGCCATATCAGGTCATGTTGATTATACGTCCATGAACAAAATGCACAAAATTCATTTTATTTTCAAAAACTTCACGCTCATCCCGCGGCATGGTAAGGTTGTGATTGAAAACGTTATCAAAAAACAAGGGGGCAGGGAGAAATGAAGAAAACGAAATGGTGGGGATTGCTCGCCGCAGGGATGATGACACTGGCTTTGGCGGCCTGTGGGGGCAATGAATCGGCGGGGTCGAAATCGTCCGGTTCGAACTCTGGCTCATCGGCCTCAAACTATCCGACGAAGCCGATTACGATTGTTGCTCCGTCTGGGGCGGGCGGCGGTTGGGATTTAACGGCCCGCGCGATCACCAAGGTGCTCGATGAGACGGGGCTCGTCAAACAGACGATGACGGTCGAAAACAAACCGGGCGGCGGCGGGGCGGTTTTTATGGCTGAGTACGCCACCCAGGATGTCAAAAACGATTACAAACTGTTTGTCAACTCGCCGCCGATTATCATCAACAACCTGAAAAAAGAAGGGAACAGCCCGTTCGGCTACAAAGACACGACCCCGCTCGCCCAGTTGACGAAAGACTTTGGCGCGATTGTGGTTAAAGCGGATTCGAAGTTTCAAACGTTGACCGACCTGCTGAACGCCATTAAACAAAATCCGAAATCCGTCACCATTGCCGGAGGATCGGCGCCAGGTCGATGGACCACTTAGTGGCGATTTTGCCGATCTATAAGTCGGGCATCGATCCAAAATCAGTCAAGTATGTTTCGTACGATGGCGGCGGAGAAGCGATGGCGGCGCTGCTTGGCGGCAATGCGGATGTGATTGCGACGGATGCGTCTTCGGTTGGCGAATATTTGAAAGCCGGCAAAGTGCGGGTGCTGGCGGTTTCCGCTCCTGAACGCCTCGGCGGAGTGCTGAAAGACGTGCCGACGATGAAAGAGCTTGGCGTTGATGCCGAGTTTACGATTTGGCGCGGCGTGTTCGGGCCGAAGGAAATGTCTTCGGAAGCAAAAGCGTTTTGGGAAGAGACATTGAAAAAACTGTCTGAGCATGAAAAATGGAAAGAAGAGCTGCAAAAACAAGGTTGGGAAGCAGAGTACCGCAATTCGGAAGAGTTTACGAAATTTTTGCAAGAGCAAGAGCAGCAAGTCGGCGACCTGCTGAAGTCGCTTGGCATGCATAAATAAAACGAGGGGGAAGAACATTCTTCCCCTTTTTCGTAAAGAACAGGAGGCAGAGCGATGAACAAAACGGCTGACCGGATCGCGGCGGTGGCGTTTTTGGCTGTGGGCGCCTTGTTTATGGTGGAAAGTTTGCGCATATCGAAAAGCGCCTACGGAAGCGCTGTCGGGCCGAACGTGTTTCCGTTTTTGCTTGGACTTGTGTTGGTTCTCTTAAGCATCAAGTTGTTGTTGGAGACGAGACGTTATTCAGAGGCGACAAGTGAGAAACCGCCGCGGCAATATAAAAAGTTTCTTGTCATTTTCATCGCCGCCATTTTCTATGCGGCGTTGCTTGAAACGGTTGGATATGTGATCACGACATTTCTGTTTCTTGTGATCGGGTTTCAAACGATGGAAAAAGGGGCGCTATGGAAGTCGATCGCCATTGCGGCTGGCTTTTCCCTCGGTGTCTATGGCCTTTATGTGAAACTGCTGCAAGGAACATTGCCGAGCTGGCCGATTTGGTTCCAATGAAAGGAGGGGCATCATGGACACACTATCGTTTTTGTTTGACGGATTTCAGACGGCGCTTCAGCCGCATAACTTGCTGTTTGCGTTTATCGGGGTGTTGATCGGCACGGCGGTCGGCGTGCTTCCTGGGATCGGGCCGATGAGCGGGGTGGCGCTGCTCATTCCGGTGACGGCGTCGATGACATCGGGCTTGAGTCCCGAACAGGCGGCCGCCAGTTCGATCATTTTGTTGGCCGGCGTCTATTACGGGGCGATGTACGGCGGGTCGACGACGTCAATTTTGTTAAACACGCCCGGGGAATCATCGTCTGTTGTCACGACGCTGGACGGCTACCAAATGGCGCGGCAAGGCCGGGCTGGAGCGGCGCTGGCGATTGCGGCGATCGGTTCGTTTGTGGCGGGGATTGTGTCGCTCATCGGTCTTGTATTATTAGCGGAGCCGCTGTCCAATGTCGCCTTGAAGTTCGGTCCGGCGGAGTATTTTTCGCTTATGCTGCTGGGGCTTGCTGCGGTGAGCGGCCTTGCCGGCAAATCGATGACGAAAGCGTGGATCATGACGGTGTTCGGCTTGTTGCTTTCCACGATCGGGCTCGACAACGTCTCTGGCGTCGCACGCTTCACGTACAACATTTCCTATTTGTATGGGGGGCTGGAGTTTTTAACCGTAGCGGTCGGGTTGTTTGCGTTGGGAGAAGTGTTTAGAGCGATTCTCCATCGGGAAACGAACGAAGGGGAAATTGCTAAAATCGGGCGCATCTTGCCAACCAAATCGGACTTGAAGGAAAGTGCCGGCCCGATTGCCCGCGGGTCGCTGCTCGGATTTTTCATCGGCGTGCTGCCGGGAGCCGGAGCGACGTTGGCCTCATTTTTCTCTTATATTCTTGAAAAGAAAATCAGCAAACATCCAGAAAAATTCGGCCAAGGGACGATCGCCGGCGTCGCGGCGCCCGAGTCGGCGAACAACGGTGCGTCTGGAGGCGCGATGATCCCGCTGTTGACGCTGGGCATTCCAGGATCGGGAACGACGGCCATTTTGATGGGTGCACTCATTATGTACAACGTCCAGCCGGGTCCGTTGTTGTTCGATGAACATCCGGCTGTCGCCTGGGGATTGATTGCGAGCATGTTTATCGGAAATGTGATGTTGTTAATTCTCAACATGCCGCTTGTGAAACTATTTGCGAAAATCATCCAAACACCGACGAAGTATTTGTTGCCGCTCATTATCGCCATCTCTGTATTCGGCGTGTATGCGGTGCAAGTGACGACGTTTGATGTGTTTCTGTTGTTGGCATTTGGCTTGCTCGGCTATTGGCTTGCGGAACACGACTATCCGCTTGCGCCGCTTGTGCTGGGGCTTGTGTTGGGCCGATGATCGAAAACAACATGCGCCGGGCGTTGACGGCATCCAACGGGGACTATCTCGTGTTCGTTGAAAAGCCGATTTCGCTCGTCTTGTTGGTCATCGCCTTGTTGTGGATTGCCGTGCCGTTTTTCATGAAATTACGAGGAAAAACCGTCATTGTCAATGAAGATATGTAATAATAGAAAGAAAGGCTTTCTTCCTTAAGTTGGAGGATGGTCTTTCTTTTCATTTTTCCGTTTGGGGGACAGCACGATGAAACTGCAAACACGGTTGATGATGATCATTTGTTCGCTGCTTTTGTTTGTCATCGTGTTTCTTACGTTTTTATTCCAACATATGTTTGCTGAGACGCTCAAGCAGCAAATCGGCATGCGGGCGCTGAACGTGGCGGAAACCGTCGCGTCCACCCCGCTTGTGCGCGAGGCGTTCCGCGACCCCGATCCGTCCGTGCGCTTGCAGCCGTTTGCCGAATATATTCGCCGAAAGACAGGGGCGGAATACGTCGTCATCGGCAACCGCCAAGGAATCCGCTATGCTCACCCGCTGCCGGACCGGATCGGCAAACCGATGGTCGGGGGCGACAACGGTGAGGTGCTCAAAGGCAAGGCCATTATTTCGGAGGCGGTCGGTTCACTCGGTCCGGCAATCCGCGGAAAAGCGCCGGTTTTGGATGAAAACGGACATGTGATCGGCATTGTTTCGGTCGGTTTTTTGCTAGAGGATATTCGACAAACGGTGTGGTCATATAGCCTGAAGATTTTTCTCTTCTCTGTTCTTGCCCTTTTGCTCGGAGCGGTGGGGGCCGTGGCGATCGCCAAGGCGGTGAAGAAATCGATTCATGGCCTTGAACCGGAAGAAATCGGTTTGCTCTACCAAGAAAAGCAGGCGATTTTAGAGGCAATTCGCGAAGGAATGGTGGCCATCAATCAAGAGGGAACGATTACAATGGTCAACCAAACGGCGCTGAAGCTGCTTGGGTATGAGAACGAACGCGATGTGCTGGGAATGCCGATCTTGCAGCTTATTCCCCACTCGAGGCTGCCTGAAGTCATTCGGACGGGGCAGGCGGAATTTGACGATGAAATGGTGTTAGGTGAAGAAACGGTCATTGCCAATCGCATTCCGATTAAAGATAAAGCGGACCGCGTGATCGGGGCGGTGTCGACGTTTCGCAATAAATCAGAACTGTATCGCCTGACAAAAGAGCTGTCACAGCTGCGAAGTTATGCCGATGCCTTGCGCGCGCAAACGCACGAATTTTCCAACAAGCTGTATTTGATCTCTGGCCTGATTCAACTGGAATCGTATGAGGAAGCGCTTGAACTGATCGCAAAAGAGACCGACTTGCAACAAAACATCGTCCGGTTTGTCATGAAAGAAATTCCAGATCCGATCATCGGCGGTCTGCTGATCGGCAAGTTCAATCGCGCCAACGAGCTGAAAATTGTGTTTGAAATTGATCGGGAAAGCAGTTTCCGTGATGTGCCGTCATGGATGGACCGGGACCATCTGGTAACCATTATTGGGAATGTCGTAGATAACGCCATGGAAGCCGTTCTCCATAACGGAAAGGAAGAGAAACGGGTGGCCGTTTTTTTGACTGACCTTGGCGATGATTTAATTATTGAGGTTGAGGATAACGGATTAGGCATTGACCCAGCTGTAGCGGAACGGATCTACGAGCGCGGCTTTTCAACGAAGGCGGCCGGAGGGCGGGGGTATGGGCTTGATCTAGTGAACCGGGCGTTGACAATGCTCGGGGGGCAAATGACGCATCGATCGGAGCAAGGAGCAGGCACGGTATTTACCATCATGATCCCAAAGCGACCGGCCCATGTCGGTCGGCAGTGCCGCCAAGGCTAGAAGGAGGGAACCGATGTTGCCGATTCGTGTACTGATTATTGAAGACGACCGTCGCATTGCGGAAATCAATCGGCGCTTTGTTGAGAAAGTGAACGGTTATGAAGTGGTCGGCATCGCCACGAACGCTGAAGAGGCAAGGGAATTGACGGAGGTGCTGCGGCCAGACGTGTTATTGCTTGATGTCTATTTTCCCGACATGGACGGCCTTTCGTTTTTGAAATGGGTTCGTGAACATTTTTCTGATATTGATATCATTATGATTACCGCAGCCCGGGAAGTAGATGTACTGAAACAAGCGCTGCATGGCGGGGTGTTTGATTACATCATCAAGCCGATTATGTTTGACCGTTTTGCGGAAACGTTAAATCGATACAAGGAGTATTATGACAAAATGCAACGGTGGGTGAAAGAGAAAGAGTGGATTGGCCAAGAAGATGTTGATGCATTAATTGGAAGAGAAGTGTCCGTTAAGGACCAGCCCATGTTGCCTAAAGGCATTCAGCCATTGACCCTAGAAAAAGTGTTGGCGGTTGTGAGACAGTGCCCGGAAGGCATCACCGCTGAAGAAGTGGGGCGGCAAATCGGAACCAGCCGGACGACGGCCCGCCGTTACTTGGAGTATCTCGTCTCTGTCGGCCAGGTGACGGCCGATATTGCCTATGGATCCGTTGGGCGGCCGGAACGAGTTTACAAGAAGAAAATGTAGATATGGATTTTCAAAAATGAAACATCCATTATATGGATAAAGAAAGAGAGGAGAGCGTCTTGGCTGTTTTTAGCGGCATTTTATTGCAAGTGATGGTTCCGATGTTGTTGATTGTCGGCTTGGGGGCAGGGCTTCACCGCTTCTTTCATCTTGACCTCAATACGTTATCCAAATTGAACATGTACGTCCTGCTGCCGGCAGTCGCATTCATCAACGTGTATGACAGTGAGTTGAATGGAAAGGTGTTGGCGGCCATCTTAGGATTTCTCTTGTTGCAAAACAGCGGACTGATCGTTTTGAGTATGATGATGGCCAAGTTATTCAAATTGGAACGGAGTTTGTCAGCCGTATTTCAAAACACTATTGTGTTGAACAACTCAGGTAATTTCGGCATCCCGGTCAGTCAGCTTGTATTTCATCAACATCCGCTCGGGGCGACGATTCAAATTATGGTGACGATCTTTCAAAATTTCTTGACGAATACATATGGGGTATACCAGTTTGTATCCGGGAATGGAAAAAGAGGGAAATGGACTGCGGAGATATGGAAAAATCCCGTTCTTCACGCGCTGTTGCTTGGCGTAGTTTGTCGATGGCTTCATATCCCCATCCCATCATTTTTATGGGCGCCGCTTCAGCGGGTCGCCGATGCGTTTTTAGCCATCGCTCTCTTTACGTTGGGAGCGCAAATCGCCTACGCCCGTTTTACTGCCTTGCCGCCGCTTGTGTATGTGAGTGTGTTCGGGCGCTTGATTTTGTCGCCGCTGTTGGCTGCGTCTTTGATCTTTCTATTAGGAATGGATGGAGTGACGGCTCAGGCATTGCTCATTGCCAGTTCCTATCCGTGCTCGCGCAATACGGCGCTGTATGCACTCGAGTATGACTGCCACCCAGATTATGCCGCCCAGGCGGTGTTGGTGTCGACCTTGTTGAGCGCCATTACCGTGACAGGCGCAGTATATGCGGCCCGGCTGCTGTTTCCGATTAGCGGATGAAAACGGGGCAAGCTGTCGTCGATCCCCAATCGTGCAAAAATCCCGGGGGATCGACGACAAT
>NZ_ATCO01000293.1:0-429 GCF_000422025.1 Geobacillus sp. WSUCF1
ACCTTTTGAAGAGTTCTGACGAATTGTTCCTCCAGCTCTTTTAATAAAGGCCATTCTGTGGTAAGATGTTTCATGGACTCTCTCCCTCCTGTTTTCGGTTGATGTTGACAATCACCATCATAGCAGGGAGAGAGTCCTTTTTGCATGACATTTGCTTTTTTCTACCGCGCTTCGCTTGGTGGCCCCGACGAGCGTCGCGAACAAAAGTTCGCAACCCTCGTCGGGGAATCATTCCTGAATGTCACCCACAAATATTTTACTCACACCCGTGGTGCTAGTTGAGCGTTAGAACTCAACTAGCCCTAGTGTGACCAGCGAATAGGCTAACAATATGCCGTCGAGCGCTACTTCAAATCCGATCATGGAATTCGCTCGAATCTCTGTGATCCGGTATTGGTCAACCAGAACTGAGAACACCGTCTCGATCAC
>NZ_ATCO01000294.1:0-265 GCF_000422025.1 Geobacillus sp. WSUCF1
ACCTTTTGAAGAGTTCTGACTAATTGTTCCTCCAGCTCTTTTAATAAAGGCCATTCTGTGGTAAGATGTTTCATGGACTCTCTCCCTCCTGTTTTCGGTTGATGTTGACAATCACCATCATAACAGGGAGAGAGTCCTTTTTTCACGACATTTGCTTTTTTCTACCGCGCTTCGCTTGGTGGCCCCGACGAGCGTCGCGAACAAAAGTTCGCAACCCTCGTCGGGGATCATTTCGGAATGTCACCCACAAATATTTTACTCACAC
>NZ_ATCO01000295.1:0-3111 GCF_000422025.1 Geobacillus sp. WSUCF1
ACGGCATTATCGTCAGCCTGCTCATGCGCACGAAGCCGCATGAGGTGAAGCTGATGATGATCGATCCGAAAATGGTGGAGTTAAGTGTGTACAACGGTGTTCCTCATTTGTTGACACCGGTCGTCACCGACGCGAAAAAAGCGGCCCAGGCGCTGAAAAAAGTCGTCCAAGAAATGGAGCGGCGCTACGAGCTGTTCTCGCATACCGGCACGCGCAACATTGAAGGATATAACGAGCATATCCGCCACCATAACGAAACGGCGTCGGAACAGCAGCCGCTTTTGCCATACATCGTCGTGATCATCGACGAATTGGCCGACTTGATGATGGTGGCTTCCTCGGATGTGGAAGAGGCGATCACCCGTTTGGCGCAAATGGCGCGCGCCGCTGGCATCCATTTGATCATCGCCACCCAGCGCCCGTCGGTGGACGTCATCACCGGCGTCATCAAAGCGAACATTCCGTCGCGCATCGCCTTCAGTGTATCATCGCAAATCGACTCGCGCACCATTTTGGATATGGGCGGGGCGGAAAAACTGCTCGGCCGCGGCGATATGCTGTTTTTGCCGATGGGGGCCTCAAAACCAGTGCGCGTCCAAGGGGCGTTTGTCTCCGACCAAGAGGTGGAAGACGTCGTTCGGTTTGTCATCGGACAGCAGCAGGCGCAATATTATGAGGAGATGTTCGTCGAAGACAGCGAACCCTCTTCCTCAGCCCTTGAAGACGAGTTGTACGATGAGGCGGTCCGTCTTGTCGTTGAAATGCAAAGCGCCTCCGTCTCGATGCTGCAACGCCGCTTCCGCATCGGTTACAATCGCGCCGCTCGGCTCATTGATGCCATGGAGGAGCGCGGCGTCGTCGGCCCGTATGAAGGAAGCAAGCCGCGCGCCGTTCTTTGGTCGAAGGAAGATTTAAAAAAGACATCATAAATGGGAAAAAGGGCGGGCGAAAAAAAGCCTGCCCGCTCAATCATACATCTTATTGGAAGCGTTGCCAATCCTATTTCTTTTTCTTCGACAAAATTTGATATCACCTATTTATTTGCCCAGTAAAAAATGATATAGTAATCTCAAAAAGGTTATATGTCTAATGTCAGAGGTCTGATCTCAACGGAAATGCGTAACACGGAGGACGTTGTCATGTCAATCAAATCAGACAGCCGCCACCTTTACTTGCAAGTGATTGATCGCATCAAGCGCGATATTGAAACGGGAGTGTACAAAGAAAAGCAAAAACTGCCGTCCGAGTTTGAACTCGCCAAACAGCTTGGCGTCAGCCGGGCGACATTGAGGGAAGCGCTCAGGGTGCTTGAAGAAGAAAACATTATCATCCGCCGCCACGGCGTCGGAACGTTTGTCAACGCCCGTCCGCTGTTTACGTCCGGCATCGAGCAGCTCTCAAGCGTCACGGATATGATTCGTCAAGCGGGGCGCAAGCCAGGAACGATTTTTTTGTCTTCCTCCATCCAACAGCCGACGGAAGACGATATGCGCCGTTTCCAATGCCGGCCGGACGAGAATTTGCTGCTCATCGAGCGGGTGCGCACCGCTGATGGAGAGCCGGTCGTTTATTGCTTGGATAAAATTTTATGCAAATATTTGCCCAAAGGGATCTCTTATGAGCAAGAGTCGTTGTTTGAAAACTTGCACAACCAAACGCATCGCGACATCGCCTATGCGGTCGCGCGCATCGTGCCGCTCGGCTATCATGAAAAAGTGTCGCCGATTTTGCAATGCGACCCGGAAACGGCGCTGCTTGTGCTCAAGCAAATGCATTTCGATAAAAACGATGAGCCGATTTTTTATTCCGTCAACTACTTCCGCTCCGACAAGTTCAGCTTCCATGTCATGCGGAAGCGGTTCAGCTTTTAAGGGGGTGAAAAGGGTACATAGAAAGAAGCCGGAAGTTTCATACTAAATAAAGGAACCAATTTTCAAAGCAGGGGGTAGTGATGGATGAAAAAGCGAATGGGATTGCTTTTGTCCACTTTGTTCGCCGCCAGCACGCTGCTTGCCGCTTGTGGCGGTCAAGGGGGAAATAATGCCGGGGGCGGAAAAGACACGTTCAGCGTCGCCATGGTCACCGACGTCGGCGGCATTGACGACAAATCGTTCAACCAGTCGGCTTGGGAAGGGCTGCAAAAGTTCGGCAAAGACAACGGGCTTGAAAAAGGCCGCGGCGGCTACGACTACTTGCAGTCATCGAGCGACGCTGACTATGCCACGAACTTAAACAAGCTTGTGCGCAGCGACTTTGACTTGATTTTCGGCATCGGGTATTTGATGGGCGACGCGGTGAAAGAAGTCGCGAAGCAAAACCCGAAAAAACATTTCGCCATCGTCGACACGGTTGTTGACGAGCCAAATGTCGCCAGCATCACGTTCAAGGAGCATGAAGGCTCGTTCCTTGTCGGTGTTGTCGCCGGGCTAATGACGAAAACGAATAAAATCGGCTTTGTCGGTGGGATGGAGATTCCGTTGATCGAAAAATTCGAAAGCGGATTCCGCGCCGGCGTGAAAGCGGTCAATCCGAAGGCGACTGTGGAAGTGCAATACGCCGGGGCGTTCGACCAAGCGGATAAAGGGAAAGCGATCGCCTCGAGCATGTACGCGTCTGGCATCGACATCATCTACCATGCAGCTGGAGCGACTGGGAACGGCGTCTTCTCGGAAGCGAAAGATTTGAAGAAGAAAGATCCGAACCGCGAAATTTGGGTCATCGGTGTTGACAAAGACCAAGCGCCGGAGGGAGAAGTGAAAGTCGGCGGCAAAACGTACAACGTAACGCTCACTTCGATGGTGAAGCGCGTCGACGTCGCTGTCTATGACACGGCGAAACGGGCGAAAGAGGGCGACTTCCCGGGCGGCAAAACGATTGAGTACGGGTTGCCGGAAAATGGGGTTGGCATTGCCCCGACGCAAGACAACATTCCGGAGAACGTGTTAAAAACTGTTGACGAATGGAAGCAAAAAATCATCAAAGGCGAAGTGAAAGTTCCGACAAACCGGAAAGAGTACGAGCAATTCGCTGCGACGATCAAGTGACGAATAACGGCGAAGAAGGCTAGCGCGAGCCGCTAGCCTTCTTCAAAATCGTCAACTACCCCCACTT
>NZ_ATCO01000296.1:0-247 GCF_000422025.1 Geobacillus sp. WSUCF1
TTTTTGTGTGCCGGAAAAATTCAGCATCGAAAAACAACAGCTGATGAAGGCGCTCGGGGCGCAAATCGTTCATACACCGACTGAAGAGGGAATGGAAGGGGCCATCCGCAAAGCGGAGGAGCTCGCCCGCACGATTCCAGGGGCCTATTGCCCCCAGCAGTTCCAAAACCCGGCTAACCCAAGGACGTATTACAAGACGCTCGGTCCGGAGCTGTGGGACGATTTGGACGGACAGATCGACATTTTT
>NZ_ATCO01000297.1:0-359 GCF_000422025.1 Geobacillus sp. WSUCF1
GGGTGCGAAATGTGAGTTATAAGGTAATTTTGGTGTAAACTTTATTGCACTAATTATTGCAAATAAATCATAAATCAATTCATTAGCAAAGTTTTTAATATCGTCTGGATCCCAAAGACCATTATGGGTAATTTTGTTTCTAAAGATTGGAGCTTCAAATGCAAAATAAGGATACATAGATAACCACAATGCACGATTTGTTGAAAATACTTTTTCGGCTTTCACACTAAATAAGTGTTCCAAGATTATCGAATTCGATTTCATCATTAAGAATTAAACAGAAATCGTAAAATAAACCTTCGACTTGAATAACAGACAAGTTTATAAACGATTGATATTTTTCATCTCTATACAGACTA
>NZ_ATCO01000298.1:0-1683 GCF_000422025.1 Geobacillus sp. WSUCF1
CCGCCGCTGAGCGGGCGGTGAAAGGGACGAAGTGGGAAGACGCGACGATCGCTGTCGGCGGCGTCACAAGCACGTACGCCGATTTGCAGGCGATCTCAAACGCCGACTATAAACGGACGGCCGTGCTGATGTTGATCGGCATCGCCATCGTGCTCGCAGCGCTCCTTCGTTCGCTTATCATGCCGCTCTATTTGATCTTGTCGCTCGTCCTGACGTATTACACATCGATGGCCGTCACCGAACTCATTTTCGTCAACGGCCTCGGCTATGCCGGCTTGAACTGGGCGGTGTCGTTCTTCGCCTTTGTGTTGCTGTTGGCGCTTGGCATCGACTACAGCATCTTCCTCATGGATCGGTTCAACGAATACCGCGGCCGGCCGGTGAAGGAAGCGATGCTGTCGGCGATGGGCCATATGGGGACGGTCATCATCTCGGCCGCCGTCATTTTAGGCGGAACGTTCGCCGCGATGTATCCGTCCGGCGTCTTGTCGCTCTTGCAAATCGCGACGATTGTGCTGACGGGGCTTCTCCTTTACGCCCTCGTCGTTCTGCCGCTGTTTGTGCCGGTCATGGTCCGCACGTTCGGCCGCGCGAACTGGTGGCCGTTTCGGCAGCCGGCAAGCGAGACAGCTGGACTGGAACAACAAAAAATCAGTTAAGAAGGCGAGTCAACGCCGCTCCCCGCATGCTGGGGGCGGCGTTCTTTTTCAGGAGAGCTGGCACGATGCCGCCTCTCCTCATCAACGGAATATAGGTGCTCGTTGCTTGATCGTCTGCCAGCGATTCATTCCTTTTCCATTTCACAAGCATATTTTTTCCGCTTTTGCCCAATGTAAAGTATGATGAATGGTAGAGAACATGCTAAAACCTAAAGGAGGAATGCGGGCATGACGAAACGAGTGCTCATGGTGGTGACAAACCATACGACGATCACCGACGACCATAAAACCGGGCTTTGGCTGGAAGAGTTTGCTGTGCCGTACTTGGTGTTTCAAGAAAAAGGGTATGACGTGAAAGTGGCGAGCATTCAAGGCGGCGAGGTGCCGCTTGACCCGCGCAGCATCAATGAAAAAGATCCGTCTTGGGCGGAAGCGGAAGCGGCGCTGAAGAACACAGCACGTTTGAGCAGGGACGATGCACACGGGTTTGACGCCATTTTCCTTCCCGGAGGACATGGGACGATGTTCGATTTTCCAGACAATGAAACGCTGCAATACGTCTTGCAGCAGTTTGCCGAAGACGGCCGGATCATCGCCGCTGTCTGCCACGGTCCGTCAGGCTGGTGAACGCCACATACAAAGACGGTACGCCGATTGTGAAAGGAAAAACGGTCACGTCGTTTACAGACGAAGAAGAACGCGAAGTCGGGCTTGATGTGCATATGCCGTTTTTGCTCGAGTCGACGTTGCGCCTGCGCGGTGCGAATTTCGTCCGCGGCGAGAAGTGGACCGATTTCTCGGTGCGCGACGGCAACTTGATCACCGGGCAAAATCCGCAATCAAGCCGAAGCACGGCGGAAAAAGTCGTCGCCGCGCTGGAAGAGCGGGCGTGAGCGATAAAGGCTGAATGTGCGGCAAGGGGGTGTCCCAAACGCAATGGGACACCCTTTCTTCATTACGAGATGCAGGGACAAATGACTTCGGTGACACGATAGATATATTGTATCTTTTGTGAACTACCCAC
>NZ_ATCO01000299.1:0-420 GCF_000422025.1 Geobacillus sp. WSUCF1
CAAGCAAACACCGAAAGGGAAGACCACTTATTCCGTGGAGTTTAAATGGAGGGCTGTCCAGATGTACATCGAAGAAGGATGGGGATATAAGCGGATATGCCAAGAGTTAGGGATTCCCTGCACGAAAACGATCAGACTTTGGGTAAAACGTTACCATGAACATGGTCGAAAAGGGCTCGAAGAACGGCGCGGGACATCCAAGTCTCCATTCAAGGGAAGGCCTCGAAAAAAAGAGTGCAGTTTAGAGGAAGAGAATCGAAGACTGAAAGCAGAGAATGATTATTTAAAAAAGTTACGAGAGCTGGCAAGGAGGTGAAACCGAAAGAGCGGTTCTCGATCATTCAGGAGTTATCCAACACCTATCCGATTGCCTGGCTATGCCAACTGGCCGGTGTGTCAAGAAGTGGATACTATCGATGG
>NZ_ATCO01000300.1:0-598 GCF_000422025.1 Geobacillus sp. WSUCF1
CCCCCCATTTGTGTTCCCCCTCACTTCTTTACCTCATTGTTCTGTTTGCAACTTTTCCGCCAAGCGGTCAATGAGCGTCTCCAGCTCATCGCGCGCCGCCCGGTACACTTCAATCGGCCCGCCGAACGGATCGGCGATGTCGCCGTCTGTTCCCGAGACGAACTGCTTCAACGTAAACGTTTTGTCCTTCGCTTCTGGGAAACGCTCGACGATCATTTCTTTATGGCCGGATGTCATCGCCAGCACGTGCGTCGCCCAGTCGATATGCTCTTTTTTCAGCTGCGAGGAGCGGTGGGCCGCTTCGATTCCTTTTTCCTTCAACACCGTCTTGGCGTGAACCGACGCCTCGCTCCCTTCCGCCGCAAACACGCCGGCCGATTTCACCTCGACGCCTGGCAGCTGCTTATTCTCCAACAATGCAGCGGCCATCGGGCTTCGGCACGTATTGCCCGTGCAGACGAACAAAATGCGGTATGGCATACAACCACCTCTTCACATCAATGACTTACCATCAATATACCATAGGGAAAAGAGCAAAAAAAGGCTCTTCACCACAACATGTACTTGACAAGCAATGCGGTTTCCTGCGTAAGGATAG
>NZ_ATCO01000301.1:0-2993 GCF_000422025.1 Geobacillus sp. WSUCF1
ATCATTTCGTACATCCTATAATAAGAAAAGGTGTCCCGTTGCTTGAGGGACACCTTTGGTCATTATTGGATGGGTTTTTTCGCTTTTCGCGTCACTTCCTCCTGAAATGAACGGATAAGGGACAGAACGATCAAAATCATGATGATCGCAAACGGGAATGCAGCGATGATCGAAGCGGTTTGCAACGCTTGCAGACCGCCAGTCCACAGCAAGATCGTCGCAGCTGCCGATTGAATGATGCCCCAGACGAACTTGACCGAATTTGGCGGGTTTAAACTGCCGTTAGTGGTTTGCATGCCGAGCACAAACGTTGCTGAGTCTGCCGATGTGACGAAAAATGTGCAAATGAGCAAAATGGCAATTCCCGAGAGCAATGGAGCGAATGGGAAATGTTCGAATGTAAAAAACAGAGCTGTTTCTACTCCTTTTTCATTCATTACCTCGCCAATGCCGGCATGTTGGAACTGCTCCAAATAAAGAGCTGAGCCGCCAAACACGGAAAACCAAAGGGCGCTGAAAATCGTTGGAACCACCAAGACACCGATCATAAATTCACGGATCGTGCGCCCACGGGAAATGCGAGCAATAAACGTCCCCACAAACGGCGCCCATGCGATCCACCACGCCCAATAAAAAATGGTCCACACTTTCGGCCAATCATTTTGCTCGAACGGGTTGAGCCGGAAACTCATCGAGGGAAGATTTTGTAAGTACGTCCCGATCGTCGACGTGAACACATCCATAATAAAATTCGTTGGACCGGCAAACAGCATGAACAACATAAGCAACAATGCGAGCGCAATATTGATGTTGCTCAGCCATTTTATGCCTTTGTTTAGGCCGGTTTGCGCCGAGAGCATAAACAGAGCCGTGACAACCACAATGATGAGCAGTTGTGTTGAAATAGAGTTTGAAATATTTGGGAACAACTGATGCAATCCCCCACTGATTTGAATGGCTCCCAGCCCTAGCGAGGTGGCGACGCCAAAAATGGTTGCGTATACGGCTAGCGTATCAATGGCTACACCGAGACCGCCTTCTGTCCGCGCTCCTAGCAACGGGCGCAGCGTGCGGCTGATGACCCCGGCTTCTCGCTTGCGAAACTGGAAGTAAGCGAGCGCCAAGGCAAGGACGCCGTAGATCGCCCATGGATGCAGCCCCCAATGGAAAAACGAGTAGCGCATGGCCAGACGGGCCGCTTCCGCCGTTGCCTCTTCTCCTGTTGGCGGCGTGTAATAGTGGGACACCGGTTCGGCCACTCCCCAAAACACTAACCCGATTCCCATTCCGGCGCTAAACAGCATGGCAAACCACGTCATATAGCTGTATTCCGGTTCTTCCCCGTCGCGGCCGAGGCGGATATTTCCGTAACGGGAAAAAATAAGAAACAAAGAAAACGCCAAAAACAACGAAGCGCTGAGCAAATAAAACCAGCCGAATTTATCGATTAGAAACGTGTGCACCGCACCGCTGACCGCGTTTAAATGATAGCGCGGCAGAGAGGACTCCGGAATGGTTCCCCAAATAATGAACATAATGGCGATCACAATGGAAATAGAAAAGACGCTTGTTGTTTTTTTCATCTCATTCCTCCTTATTTGTACAATAATCTCATGAGGATCGTGTTAGCGGTTTTGGGGCTTTGCACTTTTAGGGTAACAAAATTCGACAATGAATACAAACGATCCAAATTTTTGACGCATATCATTTTGTGCCATGATTTTTTATCGTGTAAAATAAAATACTTGTAGTTTACCAAAAAAGGAGGTTATTTGTATGAGCAGCCGCCTGTCGGTCATGGTCAGCATCGTGCTGGCGATGCTCGTCGCGTCCATGGATACGACCATCATGAACACGACAATGCCGATCATCGCCGAAGAGCTTGGGGAATTTTCCCTGTATGCGTGGACGTTTGCATCGTACATGATTGCGACGACTGTCCTGTCGCCGATTGCCGGTCGTCTGTCGGACTTATTCGGCCGCAAAAAAGTATTCAGCTTTGGCATTATTTTATTTCTAATCGGCTCGCTTTTTTGCGGGTTGTCGCAAAACATGGTGCAGCTTGTTTTATTCCGCGCCTTGCAAGGGGTGGGGGCCGGATTTATGATGCCGTTTCCGGCGATTATCGCCGGCGATTTGTTCCCCGTGGAAAAGCGCGGAAAAATCCAAGCGTTTTTTACGGCCATGTGGGGACTTTCTGCCGTGTTGGCGCCGCTTTTAGGTTCGCTGTTTGTCGAGTATGCGACATGGCGCTGGGTTTTTTATGTCAACATTCCGATTTGCTTGCTCTCGCTTTTGACGCTGCTTCCGTATAAAGAAGTGTATGAACCGAAGCGGGCGGCGGTTGATTATATGGGCGCGGCGCTGTTTGCGGCGGCGATCAGCTTGCTTTTGCTCGTCACGGTCGTTGAACAGGGGCGATGGTGGTACGGTGCGGCCGGAGCGTTGTTGCTTGTCGTCTTTTATTATTTCGAAAAACGGCAGCCATCTCCGCTTGTGCCGCTGTCGCTTGTTCATCATCGGACGCTCAAATGGATGAACATTAATGGCTTTGTCAGCTGTGTCGCCTTGTTTGGGACGTCAAGCTACATCCCGCTCTTTTTGCAAAATGTCGCCCACTTGTCCGTGTTTGCCAGCGGCGTCGCCTTGCTCGGCTCCTCGGTCGGCTGGATGATCGCCGCCGTGCCGGCGGGGAAGTGGATTTTGCGCTATGGCTATCGTCCGCTTCTCATCATCGGCAACGTGCTACTTGTCGCTTCCGGCCTTTTCCTCGCCTTGCTGAATGAAAGCCATGGGTTTTGGTACGTCTTTTTCATCATGTTTTTGCAAGGGCTGTCGTTCGGCTTGACGTCAACCGTGGGCGTTATCGGCTCGCAGCAGCTTGCTGATGCCCATGAAAAGGGGATTGCAACTGCCTTTTTTATGTTTTGCCGCAATATCGGCACGGCGATCGGCGTCACGGTGATGGGAGCGTTTTTGGCGCAGGCGTCGGC
>NZ_ATCO01000302.1:0-1363 GCF_000422025.1 Geobacillus sp. WSUCF1
TTTTACATCCAGTAGAGCGCCCGCCGCATTCTACCAAACTGACTTGTATGAAGGAAAACAGAATCGAGCAATCGGAAAATCTTTATTACAACTTATATATATATGATAACGGGGCGTCGCTAAGATACCAATTGAAGGAAGAACGTATTCTAAAAATGTTTCAAGATCAGAGAATGTTCGAAGCTTTTACAAATCGGAGTTTTTCTTTAATCGGACTTCCTCATAAGAAGAAGCCTAAATATAAAGAATTACTAAGTTTCATTTATGAATTGTATCCAAAAGAAATGAAGAAGGAAATTGATCGTATCAGTCAAATAAATGAGCAACAAGTCACAACTGTTTTAGATGGTGTTTCAGAAAATGTCATGAGTAAAATTTACAAAGAATGGGTATTAAAATTATTACAGTATCGAAAAGAATGGCTCGTAAATTGGTATATGGAGGTGAAATAAGCGATGCGCCCTTTTGTGCTTTGGTTAATTTGGCAAAATGAATGTACTCGGCAGCGATATCATATTGGAAACTTATTACACGATGGGGATAAGTATGTATTTTATTATGAACGCAGCAGGAAGAGAAGAGGACTGTTCGAAGCACTAGAAAACGGTTATCAACCTCATTTGTCGTTTCCGGATATAGGAAAAAAATACGTTTCTAACAGATTGTTCGGGCCTTTTGAGCGGCGTTTGCCTGACCGGCGCCGTCCGGATTTTTTAGAAATTTTGCGGACATACGGCTTGCCGCGCGATTGTACAGATATGGATATGTTGCGAGCGACTGGTGGTAAACTTGCGACAGATTCTTATGAATTTGTAGCGCCAATTTATGTATGGGGAAATCATTTCGATTTTGATTTTTATGTCGCCGGTTGGAGGTATTATGAGGGAGATCAAGTGGTTCAACATCTTAAAGTGGGAGATGAGGTGCATTTTCGGTTAGAGCCGGAGAATAGGCAAGATTCTAAAGCAGTAGAAGTGTTAACAGATGAAGGGTGTAAGCTAGGGTATATTCCTGCTTTCTATAGCGAGTTTATGTTTAACCTTATTCAAAACAACGGGCGTTATATGGCGAGAATTGAATCAATTCATGTTGAGGCTTTTCCTCAGCGCAAAGTAAATATAAGTGTCTACGGCGAGTTCCTTCCGTCTTATCAGACGCAAGATCTCGATATGTTGCATCAAATATCGTTAGAAGTGATTTAGTCTGTTCACTGTTTTCTGAAGTGAGCATGTTTGATTTCAGATGAATGAATATGTCCACGAAATCGAAGCGCTGCTGCAAAACATCAAAGAAGAAGTGATCGACCGTGATGTATGGAATGAGCCCGACCGTGTTTGAACGGCTGATGGCGTATTTCGCGGGC
>NZ_ATCO01000303.1:0-566 GCF_000422025.1 Geobacillus sp. WSUCF1
CTGAAAGACAAACGGCCGACTACGATCCAAACGCTGTTTGGAGAAGTGACGTTTCGACGGAACTACTACTATGACCGGCAAACGGGGAACTATACCTTCTTGCTGGATGCCGAATTAGGCTTTGATGGGGCCCGATCGATCAGTCCTTGCCTCGAGGAAACGGCGGTCGAGTTGGCCGTCGAGTGCTCTTCCTACCGCAAAGCGGCTCGTACGCTGGAGTCGATCGTGGGGTATGCGGTCATGAGCCACGAGGCGATTCGCCAACTGGTGCTGGAGGCCCCTGTCTCGCTGCACCGCCCTGTTTCCCAACGGCACGGCCGGGTGCTGTTTGTGGAGGCGGATGGACTGTTTATTTCCCGCCAGGGGAAAGGGAAACGGGCGAAAGAAGAGAAAATCCTGGCGGTTCACGAGGGATGGAAACGAAACGGTTCGCAGCTCGAGCTCGTGAACCGGCGCCACTACCTCCATGAAGGGGAGGGAGACGTGTGGGAACGGTTCGAAGAGTGGCTGATGAACGAATATGCCTATGATCCGTGCCGGGACCTGTTGATCATCAACGGCGACGC
>NZ_ATCO01000304.1:0-405 GCF_000422025.1 Geobacillus sp. WSUCF1
GGCTCATCATATCATTCCTAGTATGTCCAGAAGAGGAAACTGTTTAGACAATGCCTGCATGGAAAATTTTTTCGGGCATTTGAAATCGGAAATGGTGGACCTTCCTACCTTTGAAACGGAAGAGGAAATGATCGAGGCGATCGATCAGTACATGTATTTTTATAATTATGAACGGTGCCAGAAAAAACTAGACTACCTCAGCCCAGTGGAATACCGAATTGCCTAAGCAGCCTAGCAGACGAACGGCTGAGAATGTCTCCTTCTTCAGCTTGCCAACGATGAAGTGGAATGAAGGAGACGTTGTCAAGTGCTTTCCTTGACAACGTTTCCTCATTCCACTATCCTAACAAGCAGCTGAAGAAGGTGGGTATTTTTCACACTGTCTACTTGACAGGGATATGTTCA
>NZ_ATCO01000305.1:0-1622 GCF_000422025.1 Geobacillus sp. WSUCF1
ACTTGACAGGGATATGTTCAGTGAGAAAGGGGCTATTTTTATGTCCTTATTCAAAAGTTTAGAAATACCAAGTAACAGGCAAATCATGCTCGCTCCCCATAATACCCCTGCCTTTCCTAAAAGAGTGGAAATTTCTACTGATGCCTGCGTATGATTAAGGGGCAAAAGTAATCGCTCTTAATGCAAAATATACTGCAATTGAGAACAGTATAAAATGAGTGAAAATCCAGAGGAATTCCAAAGGGAAATTACGGTGATAATTGCAATAACCATTATTATTGAAAAACCACCGATTAACAGAACAGTTGCTCTTGAAATTCAAATTAGAGGTATTTAGCCAGCTACTCCCGGAACCGAACCCCCCTCCAAAATTTTTATTTGTTACTTTATGATTATCTCCGCAATGGTCGTGGTAGCGAATAACGATGTCATTGGAGAAGATAATGACATCCTTTGGGAAATACCTAGGAATTGGGCTCACTGAATATGCTGAATATGTATTACTATAAAATGCTCTGTTATCTTGGGAAGGGAAAACTATGGATCTATAGAAGATAGACCATTATATAACACAAAATATAAAAGCTAGGAGGCAAGCGTATGGAAAGATATATTTTAGTGAGTACTATTTTAGGTCTTATATTATTATTATTTTTCTTTAGCGAATATAGAACTAACCAATCTCTTAATCAAGAAGCTACTTTGGAAGGTTTTATAATTATGAAAGAAGGGGAAGTATATTTAGTTGAAGATCCAGATTTTGTTCAGGAAGACGCAAACAAATTAACAATACAGGAATTAAGAAGAAAATATAATATGAGTAAGTTATTAATTAAGGGGTTTGGTACTTTGAGGGGAATAGAAAATGGACAAAAAGTAAAAGTGTGGTATTCAGAGATTTTAGAATCGTATCCGGGCAAAGTCGAAGTTATAAAGATTGAACCTATGTAATTATAATTTTCAAAATAATTGAAATATATGAACTATTTGGTTATAATAACTTTGAAAAATTCATAAAGGGGGGCTACTTTATGAAAAAAAATTGGATTTATCATTTTAGTAATGGTTGGGTTTATCATTTCGCCCATAATTAATGCTCCAGAAACCGTCAACGCTCAAAAAAATAGTAATAATGCTTATGACATGATTAATTCAAAAGGTGAAGTCATTAAGTATGAAGACTACATAAAAAAGTTAAAGAATTCCAAATCTTTAGTCACAGAAGGCTCGGAAGGTACCGGTGAAGTTCTTCCAAAAACAGAGATAAATACGGATTTCAAAAAAAAATAAACCTTACAAATATAATTTAACCCCTGAAACAACATATATAGGTGGTAAATCTCCAAATGAATATTTCCCTCAGGTCGTTATTGGTGCTGATGGTCGTACAAAGGTTTCCAATACTTCAGTCACTCCTCACAGACAAATCGCGTACATTGAATTAGAATTTAGAGATGGTTGGTATACTTGCACAGGAACTGTTATTGGGAAAGATAAAGTCCTTACAAATGCACATTGTGTTATGGATGTTACAAATCAGTCTGGTGCGATAAACGGTTATGTATATCCCGCTGTCAATAATAATACGTATTCATATGGGGTATACCCGTGGTGCTAGTTGA
>NZ_ATCO01000306.1:0-1026 GCF_000422025.1 Geobacillus sp. WSUCF1
TACATATATGGGTATATTAAAACCTAAAAAATTATCCTTTTTGAATCCAGAACGTCAACACACCGTTTTCCTCTTTCATCTCAAGCACCGTATGGCCGCTTGCTTTCGCCCATGCCGGCAAATCGTTTTTCGCCCCTTTATCGGTCGTGTGCACCTCGAGCACTTGACCTGATTGCAATTCGTCCATCGCTTTTTTCGCTCTCACCACCGGCATCGGGCAGGCCAATCCTTTTGCATCCAATACTTTCGTTGCGTTCATTTTGATAACCTCCTTGATATCATACGTTTTATTACCATTACCCCTATTGGTATATTGCTACGAGAAAAAGAACGTTGTCAACACCTTTTTGTTGAGCAACGCATTAACGGCTTTTCACAAGCAGTTCCACTGCTTCTTTGACAAGACTGTCTGTGCTTTCCCCTTTTTCCATGCTTTCACGAAGACAATGTTCCAAATTGGTGCTGACGATGACGGCAATGGCGCGGTCAATGGCATTGCGCGCCGCCGACAGCTGGGAAACGACGCTCTTGCAGTCTTTCCCTTGTTCCATCATGCCAAGGACGCCTTTAATTTGTCCTTCAATCCGTTTTAAGCGGTTTTTGATCTCTTTGTTATATTCCATCGGCTCGTTCGCCCCCTTTCTTGACAATCGCAAGCCGTGATCGAATAGCTTTTCACCTCATAGCCATAGCGGCGCAACAGGCGGATGCCGACGTTTTTTTCGATGTCATCCTGAACGATGATATGAAGCGGCTTTGGCGGAATATCCCGCGCATGCCGTTTCAAATACGCCACCGGAATATGCAACGCTTGGCCAAATATGGAGCCGTTGCTTTCATTATAATCGCGCAAGTCAAGAAGAAGCAAGCCGTCCGGCACCTCTTCTACCGGAAGGCATGGGATATGTTTGACAGGATAGTAGCGTCGATACAACGCTGCGCCCAAAAGAATGAGAAAGAATAACAAACTGCTAACGATCAACGGTTCACCCCCTCTATTCACCCTATGCATGATCATTATATACC
>NZ_ATCO01000307.1:0-2581 GCF_000422025.1 Geobacillus sp. WSUCF1
TGGCATTGATGATAAAAAGCAGAAAAAAAGAAAAAAAACAAATTTCATGAAAGGGCTATGGTTGAGCATTTCGCTTGTTCTATTGCTAACCGCATGTGACAGCCAAAAAGAAACAGCGAATGGCACAGCTTCTACTAAAGAAAAAGTGGATAAAGAAGTGGTTGTTGCGGTTCCCCAAGATCCGGATTACTTGGACCCGTTTTTGGCTCAAGCCGCGGGAACGAGAGAAATAATGTTCAATGTTTTTGAAGGGCTGTTAAAGCCAAATAATAAAGGGGAGCTTATCCCGGCAATTGCGGAATCTTATAAAATTTCCCCAGATGGGCTAACCTATACATTTATATTGAGAGATGGCGTGAAATTTCATAATGGGCAAGAGGTGACTGCTGAGGATGTAAAGTATTCCTATGATCTTTTAGCGGGAATTGATACAGGAAAGCCGTTGTACACTTCGTTTAGCAATGTGGAATCGATTACGGCACCGGATAAGAAAACGGTCGCCATTAAACTGAAGCAAAGAGAAGCCTCCTTCTTGACGGCAGTGACCGCTGCCGTTATTCCGAAAGGTTATAAGGACAGCAATAAAACTCCGATTGGGACAGGCCCTTTTAAGTTCGTGGAATACTTGCCGGGGCAGCGTCTCGTTCTCGAGAAAAATCCTGATTATTATGTGAAAGGTGTTCCTTATTTGGACAAGGTGGAGTTTCGCATTATTAAAGATGCAGAAGCTGCTTTCTTAGCTTTTCAATCAGGAGAAATTGACATTTATCCTCGAATCGGAAGCGAAAAATTAGAAGAATTGGGCAAAGGATATAAGTATGTTAGCGCCCCGCAAAACTTAGTGCAATTGCTTGCATTCAACCATAAAAGAAAACCATTCAATAACAAATTCGTTCGTCAGGCAATCAATTATGCCATTGATAAAGATGAGATTATTAAAGGGGTTGCCTTAGGAAAAGGAACAAAAATCGGTTCGAATATGAGCCCGATTATGGGCAAATATTATCAAGAAGGTTTAGAAGATAAGTATGCGATTAATATCGAAAAAGCGAAACAATTGCTTTCTGAAGCGGGTTACCCGAATGGATTTACAACAACGATCACGGTTCCGTCCAATTATCAGTTTCATGTAGATACAGCTCAAGTAATTGCCCAGCAGCTTAAAAAGATTGGAGTAAAAGCAAACATTGAAACTGTGGAGTGGGGAGTATGGCTGGAGCGTGTTTATCAAGGCAGGGATTATGACACGACGATTATAGGGCTGGATGGAAAATTAGATCCGTACGAAATCTTAAATAAATATTTATCAACAGCAAAAAATAATTTCTTTAATTTTTCTAACCATCAGTTTGATCAAGTGCTGGAGCAGGCGAGAACAGAAGTGGATGAAAATAAGCGGGTAGAACTCATTAAAAAGGCACAGACCATTTTGGCAGAGGAAGCAGCGGCTGTTTACATTATGGATCCGAACACGAATGCGGCATTCAAAGACAATTTGGAAGGATATCAAACGTATCCAATTTATGTCCAAGATATGGCAGCAATAAAGGTGAAAGAGTAAGAGGCAATGGATTAAGGCAAAGGTACGAGGTGATGGTATGAATTTTGTGGTAAGGAGAATGTTTACGTTTTTTCTGACGCTGATTTTTGTCGTTTTCCTGTCTTTTTGCGCATTTCGCATTATTCCTGGGAACCCCGCTTTGGCGATTTTAGGGACGGAGGCCACCCCGGCACAATTGGAAGCACTTAATAAAAAACTCGGAGCTGACAAACCTCTTATCGAACAATTCGGATCATGGATGATTAATGTTTTGCATTTCGATTTTGGCGAATCATTGCGGTTTTCCGAACCTGTTTTAAGTTTAATCATAAGCCGCTCCTCCGTTACCTTCTCTTTGGCCATCATTGCTTTAATCATCACTGTTGTTACAGCGATACCTTTAGGAATGTTGGCGGCAAAGAGCAAAGGGAAAACGATGGATTTTCTGATCTCCATCATTACACAAATTGGTCTTTCGGTTCCCTCCTTTTGGTCTGGCATTCTGCTTATATTGATTTTCGGATTTACATTGAATTGGTTTTCTGCTGGAGGATATGTCCCGTGGTCAAAGAGCCCATTCCTTGCTTTGCGTTCCCTTTTTTTGCCGTCGCTGGCGATAGCGATTCCGCAAATTGCCATCGTTGTCCGTTATTTACGGACAACGATAATTGAACAGCTGAATGAAGATTATGTACGCACAGCATATAGTAAAGGGTTAAAAGAATCGACTATTTATTTCAAACATGTGTTAAAAAATGCGCTTATCCCTGTCGTTACAGTAGTTGGGATGAATTTTGGCGAAATTCTCGCAGGAAGTTTAGTCATTGAGCAGGTTTTCACGCTTCCGGGGTTCGGAAGCCTGCTTGTTTCCGCCATAGGCAGCCGTGATTATCCGCTTATTCAAGGGATGGTCCTTATTATTGCGTTCCTTGTTGTTTTGGTTAACTTAATAGTGGATTTAACCTATCGTTGGTTGGATCCAAAAATGGAATTAAAATAGGTGGTCCGCATGAACTTGCCAAAAAACAGCAATCTATGGAT
>NZ_ATCO01000308.1:0-582 GCF_000422025.1 Geobacillus sp. WSUCF1
TAGGTGGTGGGTAGTTCACGGCCTATCGGTACAATTGGAGTTTTGATTCTAGGGAAGAAAAACAGGAAAATAGCGGAAGTCAAGCCGCTGTTAGACACTCTGCTTGACAATGGATTTTATCTCTCCCAACGTCTCTATCGAGAGGCGTTGTCGTTGGCAGAAGAAACGCCGTAACCCCGCCCGCCGCGCGGGGTTTTCTTTTTTAACCCCTGTCAACAACCCCCTTGACAAAATCGCGTTTACTTCTCATTGAAGGCCGGTTGTAAGCGTTTTAAGATAAAGATACAGTCAAGCAAAAGGAGGAGCGACGTTATGACGCATACAACCGGAAATGAAACAGGATTCCGTGTGAAGATTCAGCGGTTTGGCAGTTATTTGAGCGGCATGATTATGCCGAATATCGGCGCGTTTATCGCCTGGGGGCTGATTACCGCCCTATTTATCCCGACGGGCTGGTGGCCGAACGAGACGTTTGCGAAGCTCGTCGGGCCAATGATTACGTATTTGTTGCCGCTGTTGATTGGCTATACGGGCGGCAAAATGGTGTATGACGTCCGCGGCGGCGTTGTTGGGGCGACGGCG
>NZ_ATCO01000309.1:0-881 GCF_000422025.1 Geobacillus sp. WSUCF1
GGAATATAATATATTTAAAGTATTATCTTCCTTTCAAAGTAGATACAAAGATATTAAAATTAAAATAATCAAAAATGATAAAAATTTAGGTGTAATAAAAAACTTTCAAAAAGCCTTGTTAAATTGTACAGGAGATATAATTTTCTTAAGTGATCAGGACGATATTTGGTTGCGTGAAAAAATCCACAAGGTGGTTAATGAATTTAAAAAAAATAAAAATATAAAAGCAGTATTTACAAATGCTTATCTAATTGATGAGAATTCAGTTGAACAAAAGGATACATTATGGGATAAAATAAAGTTTAAAGAAAACATGAGAAATAAATTCAAAAATGGTCAAGGAATAGATGTATTACTAAAAAAAGATGTAATAACAGGTTGCACATTAGCTTTTGATAGAAGTTATCTAAAAGACATACTTCCTTTAAATGAAAATTTTATACACGATGCATGGATTGGAATAAACTTAGAGTTGAATAGTTGTTTAGGTTTAATTGATGAACCATTAATAAAATATCGTATTCATTCATCTCAGCAAATAGGTTTAAATAAGTCAAAAAGAAAAAAAGTTACAGTAAATGATAGGTATAGAAATGCTTTGATTAAACTAAATTGTATATTAGAACATTCAAAAAATTTATCTTCTTTAGATGTTGAAAAATTAGGTAAAGTTTACGAGAAAAAAGTATTCTATGAGGATAGGTGTGAACCATCTCTAAAGAATATAACTATGCATTTTTTAAGAGGAAATTATTTTAGATATACGAGTGGATTTAAAGCATTCGTACTAGATTTGATTATTGCATTAAGGAGAAAGTTATGATTAATTGCTTTTTATTGCTGATCTATAGTTTTATTGTTTATACAATACTAAGAATAGA
>NZ_ATCO01000310.1:0-640 GCF_000422025.1 Geobacillus sp. WSUCF1
TTTTTTTGGAAAACTACCGTGTGTCGCTCGCCGAAGAGATCATCCCGGCCGCCGATGTGAGCGAGCAAATCTCAACCGCCAGCAAAGAAGCGTCCGGGACGGGCAACATGAAGTTTATGATGAACGGGGCGATCACGCTTGGCACACTTGATGGGGCGAACGTCGAAATCGCGGAAGCGGTCGGGAAAGAAAACATGTTTTTGTTCGGGCTGACGGCTGAGGAAGTGCTCAACTACTATGAGCACGGCGGCTACCGGGCGCACGAGTATTACCATCACGACAAGCGGATCAAGCAAGTCGCCGACCAGCTTGTCAACGGCTTTTTCCCGGATGCCGGCGATTACTTTGAACCGATTTACGATTCGCTTTTGACGCAAAATGATGAATATTTTGTGCTGCGCGACTTTGCCGCCTACGCCGAAGCGCATGAGCAGGTGGAAGACGCTTACCGCGATCCGGCGCGCTGGTGGCGGATGAGCGCCGTCAACATCGCCCACTCCGGCTACTTTGCCAGCGACCGGACCGTCGCGGAATACGCGGCCGAAATTTGGGGTCTTTTGCCGTCGGGGGAACGTTTCTCAACTTAGGAAAGGACGTTGGAAAGGACGTTTTTGGGTTGCTTTTTCATCGTCTTTGGCGA
>NZ_ATCO01000311.1:0-360 GCF_000422025.1 Geobacillus sp. WSUCF1
TTTTTTCACGAATGCCTGTTAAATCTTCTAATACAAAAAGGGTACGTTCTCCATATTGACGAACGAGTGCCTTCGTGACAGCATGGTTCACATCCGTCATCCAACGGTTTTCTCGTTGTCCGATTGTTTTCAACTTCCGACGCGCAGAAGCCGTCCCTTTTTGCTGGAGGGTTTTTCGCATTCGTTTGTACTTGGCACGCATATGCTTGATTTTTCGTCCGTTAAAAAAGATCGTTTTCCCTTGCGAATCATAAGCTGTTGCAAGAAAGTTAACCCCTACATCGACACCGACCACTTGGCGAATGTTGTGTTCATCTACGGTTGGAATTGTTTTGGTCATGGGGATGTGCAAAAAGAATT
>NZ_ATCO01000312.1:0-573 GCF_000422025.1 Geobacillus sp. WSUCF1
CGCTCTTCAAGCATTTTGTTGTAAACGAAACGGACACAGCCGAAGGTTTTGGCGAGCCGTTGTTCTTGTTCTTTTGTTGGGTATAGACGGAACTGATAGGCTTTGTTTGCCATATCGACACCACATCACTTCATACCTTGATTTTCTATATATTTTTTTATTCCTTCAATGGGCGCACCACCCGTTGTAAGCAGGCAAAAGTTTCTTGACCAAAAATATTCTTTCCACAGTTTTCTTTTCACTTGCGGAAAATGCTTTTTGATCAGTCGAGAACTTGCACTTTTATAGGCATTGATGAACTTTGATCATTCACGATTTGGATGTGCTTTGAACAAAATATGCACATGGTCCATATCGTGATTCCATTCGACCAAGGAAATATTGTAATTTTTACCCAATCTCACAAACATATCTTTTGCATAGTCAGATATGGTATCATCAATCACTGGTCTGCGATATTTTACAACCAGAAGATCATACAACAGGAACACTGAATGGTTATTATTGTCTAATTTCATTGATACAACAGCCTTTCATTTTTCTAAAACTGACTATATCATAACACACAAAAAA
>NZ_ATCO01000313.1:0-204 GCF_000422025.1 Geobacillus sp. WSUCF1
CGCTCTTCAAGCATTTTGTTATACACAAAACGGACACAGCCGAAGGTTTTGGCGAGCCGTTGTTCTTGTTCTTTTGTTGGGTACAGACGGAACTGATAGGCTTTGTTTGCCATATCGACACCACATCACTTCATACCTTGATTTTCGATATATTTTTTCTAAAACTGACTATATCATAACACACAAAAAAGAGACAACTTTAGG
>NZ_ATCO01000314.1:0-220 GCF_000422025.1 Geobacillus sp. WSUCF1
CGGCTTAACCTCGCACGCCATCGTCACTCGCCGGTTCATTCTACAAAAGGCACGCCATCACCCATCAACGGGCTCTGACTACTTGTAGGCACACGGTTTCAGGTTCTCTTTCACTCCCCTCCGGGGTGCTTTTCACCTTTCCCTCACGGTACTGGTGCACTATCGGTCACTAGGGAGTATTTAGCCTTGGGAGATGGTCCTCCCTGCTTCCGACGGGATT
>NZ_ATCO01000315.1:0-474 GCF_000422025.1 Geobacillus sp. WSUCF1
CTTGTTGGCGTGCGCGCGGCTGGCGTGAAAGGGATTCAATTGAAGGAAGGGGACTTTGTCGCCGCTGCGTGCCCCGTTCGCCTAGAAAAGGGGGGCTCGTTCGTCGTCGTGACGCAGCGCGGAGCGGTGAAAAAAGTGGCGATGAGCGAGTTTGAGCCGTCCTCACGAGCGAAGCGCGGCGTTGTGATCGTACGTGAAGTGAAATCCAACCCGCACCGAGTTGTCGGCGCCGTCTTTGTCAGCAACGATGAGGAAATGGTCGGATTGCGGACGGAAAAAGGGGTGGTCGAGACGATCGAAGCCGCTTCCCTTCGTCTCTCCGACCGCTACAGCACGGGTTCGTTTGTCGTTGACACTGACGAAGCCGGGATGGTGGTGGATGTCTGGAAAGAACCGACGAAGCTGCTTGGAAAAGGGGAGGAAGGATGAGGTTTAAGCGTCAAGAACCGTTCCGGTATCAGTTTGGCCGGCCGC
>NZ_ATCO01000316.1:0-214 GCF_000422025.1 Geobacillus sp. WSUCF1
CTGCGCGAAATAGGATGAAAAATTCCTCCTGTAATTCCCAACCATATCTCTTTGTTCGGTCGTCCATACTAATCATACCTCATCAAAAAACCATCAAGGAGGAATTTCATATGGCTCGTTCAAGCAACAAACTGCTTGTGCCAGGCATTGAACAAGCGTTGGAACAAATCAAATACGAAATCGCCCAAGAGTTTGGCGTACAGCTCGGGGCTGG
>NZ_ATCO01000317.1:0-240 GCF_000422025.1 Geobacillus sp. WSUCF1
ATCTTTAATAGCAGACAGATACAAATAGGTTCCTTGAAATGGCACATAGGTAATATCCGTCACCCATTTTTGGTTGGCTGCAGTGGCCGCAAAATCACGGTTTAACACGTTCGACGCTACGATATTCTCCTTTCCCGCTTTATACTTCGGCTTTTTTCGACGGATTTTGGCCTGAACCCCCAACTCTTTCATCAGTCGGTACACTCGCTTATGATTCACGGTCTTCCCATAATTTCGTTT
>NZ_ATCO01000318.1:0-288 GCF_000422025.1 Geobacillus sp. WSUCF1
GAACGAAACGAAGCGCGAAAGAAAAGCTGAGGCCCGCGGGTCGCCGCGATGGGCAAATGTTCTTCGCCTGCAGGGATTTACAATCCCGAAGCGAAGGTGATTTGACCCCGAGCGGCGGCGGGCCGAAGCTGGACAATACGAAAAGCGGAGGCCGCTTTGGCCGAAGCTGGACAATCCGAAAAGCCAATCAACTTTCTTTGGAGAGTTTGATCCTGGCTCAGGACGAACGCTGGCGGCGTGCCTAATACATGCAAGTCGAGCGGACCGGATCGGAGCTTGCTCTGGTTT
>NZ_ATCO01000319.1:0-1397 GCF_000422025.1 Geobacillus sp. WSUCF1
ATAGGTACGATAAAAACTCATGGAAGAAATCATGACAGTAAACAAAACGAGAGTTTCAATCCCTCATAGGTACGATAAAAACCCCAAAAATGCTTGTTGCATCAAGCATTTCGATCTAGCGCTGTTTTCAGAATACCACATTTCAAAAATTCTGTCAATAACCTTCAACCTCGATGGCTGTAAGTCTGAACCACCAAAAACCATTGTCGTCGATCCCCCGGGATTTTTGCACGATTGGAGGTCGACGACAATCCCATGACTCGTTTATCCACTTTTGAGGCGAAACATGCCAAATCCTTGTGAATTTCGGCCACCTAGACCGACATGATATAAAAATGTCAACTGTTCTGGCGAAGAACAGAGGCGGTAATAGCCAAGCCATCCTGTAATATATATATTCTTGAACATCGTCACCACACGATGACGATGATGAACATGAATCGGCTCGATCAATAGCCTTTCCGTCGGCGGAACACCGTAGTATGCTTCATATTTATGACGGAAATTCAATTCAATCAAGTGGGGGAACACCTCATCATCGGGATCAAAAAATTGCGTTTTCTTTCTTCCATCGAACGTTTCATATGTGCTATATACGGTCAACGGAGAGAGCATGACAATGTCCATTTCGTTTTCACGTATGTCGATGTTCTCCATTTTGACACTTTTCACTTCGATCAACTGTCCGTAAAGCTCAATCTCTCTCTGCAACAAGAATCGCTGCCCAAGTTGTTGAGTCAGTTCTGGGAGAACGGTGTCGATATGCCATTGGAAATCCCCCAAAAAATGAATTGTTTTCCTTTCTCGATTCACTTGATGCGTTCCAAATAAACGGCTAAATGTGAAAAGTTTAAATGACCGTTTCCCGTGACGGAATCCTTTGTCATGCAAAAAAGCGGCTAATTGTTCATTCTCTAACGAGCGATACACCACCCCTTGTAACAAATGTTGGTAATAGAGAGGCAAGGAAACAGGCCCTTGCCGACCGCTCATTGTGATTGTCAATCTCATATTTTATCCTGTCCTTCCTTGTTGAGTGCCGTCCTTTGCCCTTATAAAATAAATTCGTCTCCACTTACTACAGATCGAGCCAAGATTCAAAAGCAATATGCCGCCATTTTCTTTTTTGTCTCTGCCCAACTGTCATCGATTCAGATGTACCTGCAGCGCCGCAACCGCCATCTGGTCAAACAGGAAGACGCCGTGGTCATCGCGATTCATATTTTAGGAAAGTTGCTCGGTTTTACATCCGAACGGGCATGGCATCGCTTTGTCACTGGAAATTTGTTCACAAACAGCTCGTTTCTCGAACGTTCCCGATACAACCGCCGTTGTCGAGCGCTGCGCTTCGCCATCAAATGGATCCGCCATGAGCTGGCAAAACGCGGCCAACATCA
>NZ_ATCO01000320.1:0-338 GCF_000422025.1 Geobacillus sp. WSUCF1
GATTGCCGAAGCGGTTGGGTATCGTGATTCGTCTCGAACCTTTACGTTGCGCGAGTTGATTCACTTCTTCCTGCTGGCCGCCATGCATCAATGGAAAAGCTTTCGCCACGGAGCCGATGTGGGGCCTCTGTATGGATTGCCGCGATTCCATTATTCAACTGTATCCAAGAAAGCGAAAGAAGTTCCCTATGACATCATGAAACGCTTGTTGGCGTTGATCATTTCCAAGTGCAACCGCCAAACCCGCCGCTCGCTTCGGTTTCCCAAACCGCTTCGGGTGGTGGATTCGACGACCGTCACGGTCGGGAAAAACCGCCTGCCATGGGCGCCGTATCACG
>NZ_ATCO01000321.1:0-211 GCF_000422025.1 Geobacillus sp. WSUCF1
TATATTCTTTTGGATTGTCGGCATTATATTCAGGAATCTCATCGCCGTCAAAAAAGCTGGCTTGAGACGTATATGATTCTTCCTGTTTCAAGAATTCAATGCCGTAAAATTTACAAAGATATTCTAGTTTTTCTTTTATGTTACCGAGAGGAATATTGACAAAGTTTTGATTTGTCTTTTTTCCTAGATTAATATTGCGTTGCCATGTTTC
>NZ_ATCO01000322.1:0-445 GCF_000422025.1 Geobacillus sp. WSUCF1
TCTTCATTATGGGAAGAAAAGGGGGATTTTCATGCCCGGGTGGAGAGCAAAAATTGCTCATGGAACTTTTCTGTAATATCGTTGAGCTGTACAGAGTAACCATGTTGAATTTAAGAAGTTCTCCAAACCGCGGAAAGGACTCATTATCGGGATTAAACTTGAGCAACTGTTATCCAGCCTGATTCTGCCTGCTGCCTGGCTGAGCTACCGAATCGAACCCTAGGAAACAGATCGGGAGAAAGAGTGGCAAGCCATTCTGGAGCATAAGGAATAAAGCGGCGTGATGAGACAGTACTTGCACTTTACTGTCTCTTTTTTGTTTTGCGATTTATTTCCATTCATTAATTAAAGTGAGGAAGGGATTATTACGAATATTTTAATTTATATAGACAATAAGAACATTTGTTCTTATAATATATTTTAAATAACCCGTGGTGCTAGATAA
>NZ_ATCO01000323.1:0-280 GCF_000422025.1 Geobacillus sp. WSUCF1
AGCTGATTCAAAGACGCTCGATGCGTCGAGGCAACTCGAAGCGAATTCGATGAAGCGGATGCTCGTCTCTACCGAATGAGCTGCTGAGCCGTATTTTTCATCTTTCACAATTTTGAAAGAATGGCGGTCCCGACGGGACTCGAACCCGCGATCTCCTGCGTGACAGGCAGGCATGTTAACCACTACACTACGGGACCAATTTTGGTTGCGGGGGCAGGATTTGAACCTGCGACCTTCGGGTTATGAGCCCGACGAGCTACCGGACTGCTCCACCCCGCGA
>NZ_ATCO01000324.1:0-348 GCF_000422025.1 Geobacillus sp. WSUCF1
CATCAGAAAAAAAGCTTGAACCGCCTTCCGAGCGCATCTTCATCGGTTCAAGCCGACTTCACGTGCCAGTTGGGGACGAAACAATGCCGATCGACCAAGCGTCACCGGGTGGTGATCTTTCGAGATGCGAATGGCCGCGACATTCGGGTCGTGACGAACCTCTTTCATGCGTCTGCGGAAACCATTGCCGACATGTACCAACAACGTTGGACTGTTGAGATCTTTTTCCGTTGGGTGAAGCAATATCTGAATGTCCCGACCTTGTTTGGCACGACGGAAAATGCGGTATACAACCAACTGTTTGCGGCATTCATCGCGTATGTGCTGTTGCGATGGCTGTATGATCAA
>NZ_ATCO01000325.1:0-306 GCF_000422025.1 Geobacillus sp. WSUCF1
TTTTTCTCATAATTAAGAAATTCCTTGTGTTCAAAATAGTATTGTCTGACATTGTACAATCCGACGTTGTACATGTTCTTGGCAATATGGCACAGTTCTCGAAGAGTCAAGTATTCTTCTTTGGTCAAACCATTTAGCTGTTGTTTGATACAAAAATACATGTTTTCACCTCCCATCTAACTATATGATACTATATTTTACTGAATCTATCCTATTTTCAGCAAAATATAGTTAAGGCGATTCATCTCCCACTTACTCCGCTTCGCTTCGTTGAAGTGGGAGTCTTCTCGCCTAATTAAGATAAAA
>NZ_ATCO01000326.1:0-237 GCF_000422025.1 Geobacillus sp. WSUCF1
GGGGATGTGCAAAAAGAATTTGTTATGCTTGTAGACGAGTTTGGCTGTGCCAAACGTCCATGAGCCATCAAAATATGGCTCCATGCCTTTTGGTTCGAATGGCACTTTGATTCGTCCTTCTAGTGTATTGACAGAAAATAACCCTTGAACAATGGAGTAATCTCGATTCCAAACGAGATCATATTCAGGCTTTTTAAAGCGAACCAATGTCCATTCATGACCATTGCTTTTTAGGGA
>NZ_ATCO01000327.1:0-770 GCF_000422025.1 Geobacillus sp. WSUCF1
TTTTTATTTATGTTAGTAAGTTTCTTTTATTTGCCCTACGACATGAATGAGATGAAGATGGACGATCGCCTTGCCGGTCCAAGCCGCGAGCATCTTTTAGGAACCGATAATTTCGGAAGAGATATTCTCAGCCGTGTAATGGAGGGGTCGCAAACTGCTTTTACAGTAGGTTTCTTTTCTGTTGCCATTGGCATCACCGGTGGGTTGATCATCGGGGCTACTGCGGGCTACATAGGAAAATGGGTAGATGAAATTTTGATGCGCCTGATGGATGCTTTATTAGCATTTCCCGGAATTATCATCGCACTGGTTCTTGTTTCTATTTTTAAGCCCAATTTAACGCAGACGATAATCGCGAATTGGTATTTTTTTTATTCCCGGATTTGCGCGAATTATTCGCAGCGGCTTTTTGGCCTATAAAAAAGCTGATTTTGTCATAGCGGCCAGACATTTAGGAGCAGGGCATCTTAGGATCATTGTTTATCATATTTTGCCGAATATGATGTCTCCTGTGATCGTGGCAGCATCTTTAAACTTTTCAGCGGCTATTTTAATAGAAGCGGCACTCAGCTATTTAGGCTTAGGTGTTCAGCCTCCGGATCCGAGCTGGGGCAGAATGCTGAATGAATCGCAAAGTTATATTCATAAAGCGCCTTGGTATGCACTTGCTCCCGGCATATTCATTACGTTGACGGTGCTTGGCTTCAATTTGCTTGGAGATGGGATAAGGGATTTGATGGCGCGGAAGGACTATATAGATGCAATTTAAA
>NZ_ATCO01000328.1:0-287 GCF_000422025.1 Geobacillus sp. WSUCF1
AGTAGGTCGCTGCTAGGCAGGCAAAAAAATGAGGGAGCTGAATGGTTCTCTCATTATTTTTGCCTAATGGGAAATGAGTCATTTTGAATGACGCCATTTTCAATCCTCTCCCCCAAAATGTAAAGCGTGATCATCGTTTCCTAGACCCCCTTTTTCATAAAAGCGATAGGAAACGGAAACTCGCGTAAGGGTGTCCTGTACGGCATGGACACCCTCTTTTTTTATTTTTTTCGGAAAGGCAGGTATCTCCTTTTTTGGACTCGTGGGGGAGATTATTCGCTTTTTTT
>NZ_ATCO01000329.1:0-215 GCF_000422025.1 Geobacillus sp. WSUCF1
CTGTTTGAAAAATACCGCACCCGCATCGTTCCGATCGCTGTCTTCAGCTATGAGGCCCTTCGCGAGGAACCGTCCGTGTTCTCAATCGAGTTTCCCTTTGGCGACGTGCTGCAGTTTCGCTTTTTCCCGGTGGAGCTGCGCAAGAAACATTGGCGGGACTACATCCGGCATGACAATCCGATCGCGGCTGCCCTCCTTGGCAAAATGGGGTATAC
>NZ_ATCO01000330.1:0-405 GCF_000422025.1 Geobacillus sp. WSUCF1
CCCCCATCTCTAAGCGAAGCGTAGGTGTGGGTAGTTCACCTTATATTCGCACTCTAACAAGGTCAAAACGAAAGGTTTTTTATTTCGTTTTTCAGAATAACGCTTTGACCAACACAACGAGCGATGGCAGTCCTTTTTTACCATCGGTGATCCGGGGTGAGGAGTGATCGAGTGCGCGTTGGATGCACCCGTCTGGCAGCTCCAGCAAGCTGACGTTCGCATATAGAAATAATAGGAAAATAGCCTGCCCCGTTGGTCGGATCAGCTTGCGGTCTCCCGCGCCCTTTAGCGGGTGTTGGGTGTGATAAACTGGGCATCAAGATCCGGAGCGACGAAAGGCCTCTTTGTTCCTTGTGTGTCAAGGAGTCATTATTCGACATCGAAACAAAAAATCCTCCCGATTTT
>NZ_ATCO01000331.1:0-221 GCF_000422025.1 Geobacillus sp. WSUCF1
TGGCCAATGATCAGTGAATGGAAGCCATCTTTTTTAAGATATTTTGGAATACTGATAGCCTTGTGGTCATATTTTCCTTGTTTGGCAAGACTGATTAAACCAAAGAAAGATTTAAAGGCTTCATTGACCTTTTTTAAAATTTGCTGTGCCATGTTGCTGTTTAACAGCTTATAGTTTTCGTTAGTTTTTGCAAGATGATCGTTTTTCTCATAATTAAGAAA
>NZ_ATCO01000332.1:0-221 GCF_000422025.1 Geobacillus sp. WSUCF1
TGGCCAATGATCAGTGAATGAAAGCCATCTTTTTTAAGATATTTTGGAATACTGATAGCCTTGTGGTCATATTTTCCTTGTTTGGCAAGACTGATCAAACCAAAGAAAGATTTAAAGGCTTCATTGACCTTTTTTAAAATTTGCTGTGCCATGTTGCTGTTTAACAGCTTATAGTTTTCGTTAGTTTTGGCAAGATGATAATTTTTCTCATAATTAAGAAA
>NZ_ATCO01000333.1:0-315 GCF_000422025.1 Geobacillus sp. WSUCF1
AGGATCCACTCTTGAAGCTTCCCAAGCAGCCTTTCCTCGTTCCAAGGGCTTTTCGTGAAAAAGTGACTGAGCGTCGTTCGATGATTCGGATGAAAGCTCCAGTAATGAATATCAGTCAATGTTCCCGAGAATCCCTTGGTGGTCAAGGCATCGACAATATGAATGAGATGCTTGATGACCGGTTTGGAAAGCTGCAGCGTCAACCCCAGCGTGAAGAAAAACTTGTGGATTCCTTGGTGATGTGCTAATCTATTCATGAGACATGAACCTCCTTGTGGATAGTTGGTGGTACATCTATTCTAACCAAGGAATCGG
>NZ_ATCO01000334.1:0-333 GCF_000422025.1 Geobacillus sp. WSUCF1
CATAGGTACGATAAAAACCGCGACAGGTCATATTGCCGGCATGACTGTTCCTATGTTTCAATCCCTCATAGGTACGATAAAAACGCGAATAACGCGTCATTTTTCAAATGGTTGTCTTTTTTGTTTCAATCCCTCATAGGTACGATAAAAACTTCAATACATTTATTTCTTCATTTACTTTTGCATGTTTCAATCCCTCATAGGTACGATAAAAACAGAAGGAGGATGAAGAAAATAGAATTGTCTCAAGGGTTTCAATCCCTCATAGGTACGATAAAAACTCCGGCACCAAAGAAAACGGCGGAAAACCCGCATTTGTTTCAATCCCTCATA
>NZ_ATCO01000335.1:0-348 GCF_000422025.1 Geobacillus sp. WSUCF1
TTGATCATACAGCCATCGCAGCAACACATACGCGATGAACGCCGCAAACAGTTGGTTGTATACCGCATTTTCCGTCGTGCCAAACAAGGTCGGGACATTCAGATATTGCTTCACCCAACGGAAAAAGACCTCAACAGTCCAACGTTGTTGGTACATGTCGGCAATGGTTTCCGCAGACGCATGGAAGAGGTTCGTCACGACCCGAATGTCGCGGCCATTCGCATCTCGAAAGATCACCACCCGGTGACGCTTGGTGGAGCGGCATTGTTTCGTCCCCAACTGGCACGTGAAGTCGGCTTGAACCGATGAGGATGTGCTGGAAAGGCGTTTCAAGCTTTTTTTCTGATG
>NZ_ATCO01000336.1:0-371 GCF_000422025.1 Geobacillus sp. WSUCF1
GCATTGTTTTCCGCCTCATCGTTACCTCCCACCTTCATAAATGTGTTTGCTTAAATAGCGTTCGCTCCCGTCCGGAAAAATGACGACGATATTCGTCCCTGGCTTTGCCTTCTCTGCTTCCATCAAGGCGGCATGAAACGCGGCGCCAGACGAACTGCCGACCAAAAGCCCCTCCTGTCTTGCGAGTTCGCTGACGCGCCGGAACGCGTCATCGTCCGCGATCGTGTAGATGGCATCAAAATAATCCGGATCCATAAACGGCGGCAAAAACTCCATGCCGATCCCTTCCGTCCGATGCGGACCCGGCTTGCCGCCGCCTAAAATCGAGCCTTCCGGTTCCACGATGACCGTTTTAATGGCCGGGTTTTTTT
>NZ_ATCO01000337.1:0-335 GCF_000422025.1 Geobacillus sp. WSUCF1
TACTTTGTCGTCGTGGATGTGAAAGAAGATGAAGCCGATCCGTTGCCGCTTGAGCGGGTGTTTCATTATCAGCATCCGGCTGTGGACGGGCGCAACGTCCTCTTTGTGCCGTTTGCCGGCGGGTGGCGCATTGATTTGCAATTGCTTGACGGCGATGATCCGGAGCAGTTCGGCAGTGTGGACGGCGTGAAGCAATGGCTGCCGAAAGTGATGCCGGAAAAATACGCGGACCGTATTACGTGGGTGTCGACGTACCGCTTTTTCCAGGTGGTTGCGAAGTCGCTCACTGACCGCCATCACCGTGTGCTGTTGGCTGGCGAAGCGGCCCACCTGTT
>NZ_ATCO01000338.1:0-204 GCF_000422025.1 Geobacillus sp. WSUCF1
ACGGAAAATCAAAAACACCCAGGCGTGTTGATTATCCAATAAAATCCAAAGGGTATAGAAAAAAGAGCACCTTTCCTGTAGAATGTGAGTAGCGACACAAACAAACCCAGGAGGTGCTCTCTATGAACAAGCATACCACACTCCCGAATTTGATGCAAAAACTTGTTTCGGATGAAGAGATTCAACTGATTGCCGAAGCGGTTG
>NZ_ATCO01000339.1:0-337 GCF_000422025.1 Geobacillus sp. WSUCF1
CAGCTGAGCTAAGGCCCCATATATCCGCTATCGGGAAGACAGGATTTGAACCTGCGACCCCATGGTCCCAAACCATGTGCTCTGCCAAACTGAGCTACTTCCCGCCAACGCGCTCGAGAGGATTCGAACCCCTAACCTTCTGATCCGTAGTCAGATGCTCTATCCAATTGAGCTACGAGCGCAAGTGCCGAGGGCCGGACTCGAACCGGCACGGTAGTGACCTACCCCAGGATTTTAAGTCCTGTGCGTCTGCCAATTCCGCCACCCCGGCTAAATGGGCAAATAAATGGAGCGGAAGACGGGACTCGAACCCGCGACCCCCACCTTGGCAAGGTGG
>NZ_ATCO01000340.1:0-733 GCF_000422025.1 Geobacillus sp. WSUCF1
TTTTTAAAAAAGTATGCCAAGAAACCGAGAAAAAAGCCGACTGCAGCAGTCCAAATCGATATAGTCACATCTGGCATCTGTTGCTCCCCCTGTCTAGTTGAAAAAGTGCAAGAAAACCCCTAGTCATTATTTATCACTTAAGTAAATCCACTAACACCCATTGGTAACGAAATTCGTCCATTCTACATGTAGGTGGTTGACAATGGCATGTTGTTGAACGTTCATGAACGTTTTTCTCCAATATTGGTTCTTTTTTCAATTGACATTATAGCAGGGACAGGTTCGTTTTGTATATCTTTTTCTTTTTTCACTCCACTGCGCTTGTTGGGGAACATGAATATGACCTACAATATTTTCCTCACATGTAACGGATAACGATCATTCATGTAGGAGAGGAACCGTATGATTAAGAGACCCGTTTTTGTATGACTCATGTTGTTGTCTTCCGCATGATTCGTGATTTACGCTTACGAAAGCGAGCGGTCAGTGTCCTGGTATGTTCGTTGCATGAATGGATCAGCAGATTGTTGCTGATGTTTTGACCATTCATTGTATATACATGCTCATTGAAAAGTTAACCTTCGCATAAGCGGTGCCCACTCCGGTTATACTGCTCCTAATGAAAAACATGGAAAAGGAGCGGAATTCTGCATGAAACGTCTCAAAATCACCAACGATCACGGATGGACACCTCGGACACTTCGCAAACAGGAACGGAAAATCAAAAACACCC
>NZ_ATCO01000341.1:0-316 GCF_000422025.1 Geobacillus sp. WSUCF1
AGGGAACGGTATCTAGCGATCACCGTTTTAATCACAGATTGCGCCATTTGTGAACGCAAAGCGTAGTTTGATCGAAGTAGACGATAGGTCATGTCGTGTAACTTGGCTTGTGCAAGCACTTTTGTGTCAAAAATCACAACAGACACAGCGTTGCACGCTTGTCGATAAGCGGAAAGGGTGTCTTTCAATACTTCTGCTTGTTCCGCTGTTGGGTAAATTTTGATTTTGGCTGTTAACGTCATGTCCATTTGTCTCACCTCTCTTTCACTAAATATATTTTTTAGTGATACAAAAACACAAAAAAGCGATTCCTCCC
>NZ_ATCO01000342.1:0-292 GCF_000422025.1 Geobacillus sp. WSUCF1
TGAGCGCTTAACGGCTGGGGAAACGCATTGTTTTTAATATACGAGACAAGAAACGTCAGCTCTTTCAACAGAAACGTAAACGCCGTGAAAATGCCGGACATGCTCTCACCCCCGCCTGCTGTCATCGGCGGAAACCGCCTATCGTTATGTATATGCAGGGGCGATGTTGTCCGTGTCTTGACGACAAAAATAGACCGGCCCGAAATGAGCCGGCAATGACCTGACCAATCAAAAACGATTGTCACCAACGTTCTGCTGATGCGGTCCGCCTGCTTATCCCCCTCCCGATGCA
>NZ_ATCO01000343.1:0-237 GCF_000422025.1 Geobacillus sp. WSUCF1
TCCCTAAAAAGCAATGGTCACGAATGGACATTGGTTCGCTTTAAAAAGCCTGAATATGATCTCGTTTGGAATCGAGATTATTCGCTTGTTCAAGGCGTATTTTCTGTCAATACGCTAGAAGGACGAATCAAAGTACCGTTCGAACCAAAAGGCATGGAACAATATTTTGATGGCTCATGGACGTTTGGCACAGCCAAACTCGTCTATAAGCATAACCAATTCTTTTTGCACATCCCC
>NZ_ATCO01000344.1:0-440 GCF_000422025.1 Geobacillus sp. WSUCF1
GCTAAGTGGGGGTAGTTGACAAAGTGCAATTGTTGGGCATGACATTGCCGCTCGCTCGTCCAGCTCTGGCGGCTCAGGCCATTTTCGTCTTCATGGGTTCGTGGAACGATTTCATGCGCCCACTCATTATTTTGTCCGATCGACAGCTGTTTACGTTGCCGCTTGGCCTCAATAGCTTCAAAGGACAGTACATCAGCTATTGGAACTACATTATGGCGGCATCCATGGTGTTTACGCTGCCGGTGTTGGTCATTTACGTCTTTTTCAACCGCTACTTCATCAAAGGAATTTCGTTCACGGGCGGAAAATAACGGACGTTTTGTACAACGGTTTTCCGGTCATGACAAGAAGGGGCTGTTCGCCAAACGGAGGGTTGTCCTCCTTTGGTGGCAGCTTTTTTTTTCATGGATATGCCGCGCGAAAAAAAAGCTGCCACCAAA
>NZ_ATCO01000345.1:0-204 GCF_000422025.1 Geobacillus sp. WSUCF1
TGAGGGATTGAAACCTGTAAGACTCGGGAGCACCGCCGAGTCTTTGCGAGTTTTTATCGTACCTATGAGGGATTGAAACTCTTTATCACAGACCATCCAGTTTACGATTTCTTTTACGTTTTTATCGTACCTATGAGGGATTGAAACTTGCGTTTTTAATAGTTCTAATCTCTTCCTCGACATGTTTTTATCGTACCTATGAGG
>NZ_ATCO01000346.1:0-530 GCF_000422025.1 Geobacillus sp. WSUCF1
TGAGGGATTGAAACCTGTAAAGTATAGACAACCATTTTCTTCCCCAGTGAGTTTTTATCGTACCTATGAGGGATTGAAACATCCGTGCCAACTTAGCCGATATATCTCCGTTTGAGGTTTTTATCGTACCTATGAGGGATTGAAACTCACCATCTTCCCGCGGTGGCAGGCAGGGTAAAACTGTTTTTATCGTACCTATGAGGGATTGAAACTCTGCCGGATCATCGTAATTCAATTTTCCGGCAGGTTTTTATCGTACCTATGAGGGATTGAAACAACAGGAGCGTGGCGTGCCGACCGGGATTGTGAAGCTCGTTTTTATCGTACCTATGAGGGATTGAAACCCTGCTTCGCCACCGGGCCAAGCTGGAGAAATTCCGCGTTTTTATCGTACCTATGAGGGATTGAAACCAACAAAGAGTCCGACGACGATACGCTTGAGATCAGTTTTTATCGTACCTATGAGGGATTGAAACGAAATGCGCAGGATGTTTGGAATAAAGCGGATCAAGGTTTTTATCGTACCTATG